>NZ_JBFBAO010000543.1:0-3261 GCF_040682255.1 Micromonospora sp. NPDC051296
GGCTCGGGTTCGGCGGCGATCCTGGAGGTGGCGCTCGCCGTCGCCCGTACCGGCTTCGCCCCCGACCGGCACCTGCGGTTCGGCTGGTGGGGCGCTGGAAGCGACGCCGTAACGGTGCACGCAGGGGATTTTGTTCACGTTCCCGAGCAGGCGCCCGGGGTCGTCGAGGCCATCGAGGACACCACGATGGTCTGTGTGTCGGTACCCGCTCACTGACCCAAAGCTTGGATCAGCTGCACGATCATCCGCAGGCCCGGAAGACGGCGACCAGCACCGTCCCTATCCACGGTGACGCGCGGTTCGCGGCCATGAGCGAGCATGCCGACCGCTGGCCGGGGTCCGCGTCACCTGGCTGCAGCGGAGGTCTGCTCACGGTGACCGGCTCGGCGTCGGGCGTAGCCGAGCAGGGAAGGGCGGACGTCCTGTCTGTCAGTCGTCGGCTTCGAGGGCAAAGGTATTGCCGTCTGGATCCTGGAACCAGGCGATACGTCCACCGCCGGCCCGAGCAGTGATGCCCTTGGCGTCGTGTTCGAACTGGTCATAGCGGATAAACTCGACGCCGGACGAGACGAGTTCGTCAACGATCTGGTCGATGTCGTCGACGTACCATGTCGCCAGCGTCGCCGGGGTCTTTCCGGCAGTGACCGCCTGGTACACATTCAGTGCTGGCGCGCCACCCGAACCATAGACGCGGCTGCCGTCGGCGATGTTGGCGCTGGGGCCGGACTGCAGCGCCTGTAGGCCCAGTTTGCCTTCGTAGAACGCGACCGCCCGCTGTATGTCGGACACGGCGATCGACGTTCTGAGGTGATAGGCGCTCAACGGCATGAACCACTGTCCCACACGCGAGCGGGTGGGCCGGGCTGGCCAAGGCGCATCTCGAAGGCCCTGGCGAGTCCGTGGGACCATCCGCACTTCGGCGTTCCGAACGTCGACACGGCAGGCAGGCACCAAGGCGTGAGCGCGCCAGCGGGGGCGGCGCGCACGGATGGCAGCGGACGACTCGCCAAGTACGAGGGAGGCCCGTTTCGTCGGCATGGTCGACACCGGCTGATCGCCGACTGACACTGGGCGGATGGAAGCAGATGCCGCCGGGCAACGCGAGTCGCAACCTGCGGGTTCGGTAGTGCAGGGCTGGACATACGGCCGAGCCGGGCGCCTCATCTTCACTGCGGAGTCAGGCATCCCTGATCCGCCGCTCTCCAGGGCGTTGCGTAGCACCGCGTGCGACTCGCTGCTGGGCGTCATCGTCGGCCTGGTGATCTGCCGGACGGCGGTCGGCTTCGGGTGGGCGGAGCACGCGGGCATAGCCGCCCTGGCCGCCACTGAGACACCACAAGTCCGCCGGGGATACCGACTACGAGTGACATTCTTTTTCCTGGTCACCACTGCAGCGTGCCTGGTCGTCGGCATCGTTCTCGAAGACAGACTGCGGACGCCGTGGGACTTGTTCTTGCCGCTGGTCTTGGCTCTGTCCGTCGGCAGCCTCGCGGGGACGGCTGCCGCCTACCTGCCGTGGCGGACTCGTGAACAGAGAGGATAGGAGCAGCAGCCTCGAACCCCCGGCCCGGACATCAGCTGTCGTTACGGCCGCGCTCGATCCCCGGCAGAAGCGGACGCCTCGGTATCTGGTGGTAATGCGGGTGACGGATCACAATGAGCCGGTCGGGTGGGGCAAAGCGGACAGGAGGCAACCGGTGGAGCAATTTGCAGTCGTGGTCGGCGCTGGCTCGTTCAGATCAGATGACGGTGGTGCGATCCGGTTCCCACACCGGTGGACCCCTGAGGGCGTTACGGTCGAGGCGGACTTCACCGGGGCCCACCTGTTGCACCTCGCTACGGCTGGATGCGTCCTGAACGACATATACCGGGAGGCAGGCGAACTCGACATCCGCATCCACGGGGTACGTGTGTCGGCTGACGGAGGTTTCGACACGCGGACGTGGATATCGAGTGGCATCACCTACCGCATCGAGCTGAGCTCACCCGCGTCCGTCGAGGAACTTGCCGTGCTGCTGGATCGCGTCGACGATGTCGCCGAGATCCCGCGGGCGATGCGAGCCGGGACCACGGTACGGAGAAGCTGACGTGCCCCCTTGTCAGCGAAGCTCACACCGACCGGTGTTCCAGCGCTGAGCAAGCCGATTGCGCCGGCTTCACCATCCGCAAAGCGTCGGCGCGCCCGGTCGGCGGCAGATGTGGATGACCTCGGGGTGACAGCCGTGGCTGTCTAGACTGCTCAGTTGTGCGCTCGGTCGAGGTCCTCGAACAGCTCGACGCCGCTTCCGAGGAGTTCCTGTTTCCGGATCTCGGCCACGGCTACTACTACGCCGTCGATGCTCGGCTCCATGGTTACTGGGACGCTTGGCAGTGGGCCCTCATCGTTGAGACGGTCGGCTACTCGCCACGGGCCGGCAACCTCATCGACGTGCTCCACGTATTCGGCGACTGCCTGACCAGGGGCGAACCCGGCTATGGATACGACGACTTTCACGAACGAGTAGACAACTGGGATGAGATAGAGGACCCCAACGAACCCGAGACCTATCGGGGAGGGCCGGTGGTGGTTCGCGGTCAGACGATAGCTGTTACTGCCGAGCCGGGCGAGGATCTGGTCGACGTGCTGCGTCTGCTTGTTCCGCGTCATCGCGCGTTGCTCCTGGCCGACGAGGGGGAACTGCGGCGCCGGATCCGGGTCGACATACCCGAGGTCCTGCGGTTAGACCAGTGGCATCACCCCGACCTGGCCGGGGGGCTTCGCCCCAGCGAGTCTGAGACCTTCCGCCAGATCGCCGATGTCCTAGTACGGCAGCCGCCGTTCGTGAGGTGACCTCGGATCCCGCGGGAATGAGGACGGCCACCGCGTGATCGTCTGTGCGTTGTGGACACAACATCAGACCGTGCGGTGGCCGAGAGCCACAGCGTAGAGCCTGCCCGGTGGCGACGAGCCATCGACCTGGTTGTTGACTCTTTCACCGGCCGGTTCTGCCGGGTCGAGCCCCGCCGGGCCGCAGCCGGGTTCGTCACCGGGCTGCTCGCCGACCTGCGGATCAAGACGTGCTGGCAGTTGGCGGAGCAGGCCGGACACGGCCGGCCGGACGCGATGCAAAGGTTGCTCTACCGGGCGAAGTGGGACGCGGACGCGGTGCGTGACGACGTGCGGAAGGTCGTCGTCGACCGGCTCGGTGACCCCGATGGGGTCTTGGTGGTCGACGAGACCGGGGATCTGAAGAAGGGCGTGCACACCGTCGGTGTCCAGCG
>NZ_JBFBAO010000544.1:0-3235 GCF_040682255.1 Micromonospora sp. NPDC051296
CCCGGAAACCGACGTCGTCGACCTTGAACGTCGGGTGGCTGCGTCGCCGTACCGACGCCCGGCAGCTCCAGTGCTCGTCGAACCACCCGCCGCCGCGCAGTACCCGGTAGGTGCCGTAGACCTCGGCGTCGTAGACGTCCCAGCACCAGTCCCACACGTTGCCCAGCATGTCGTAGAGGCCCCAGGCGTTGGGCTGCCGGCCGCCCACGTCGTGGATCTGCTCGCCGGAGTTGCCGCGTTACCAGGCGATCTCGTCGAGCGGCCCGTAACGCGGGCCGGTGGTGCCGGCCCGGCAGGCGTACTCCCACTCCTCAAGAACCACGTTCCCACGATCCTGCCCAAGCTCGGGGCCCGGGACCGGACGAACGCGGTGCTCCGCGCTCTGCACGAGGGCATCCTCGACTAGAGCCTGGGTCGACGTCGGCGTGACAGGATGTGGCATGGCCAAGGATCGGAAACCGCCGATCGAGTTCGAGACGACCTGCGTTGTCGCGGCGTCGCCGGACACGGTGTACCGCCACCTGACCGACCCGCACAGCTACATCGGCTTGTCGCCGTTGGTGGTAGCGGTCGACGACGTGCGGACCGGGCACGACGCCGAGGGGCGCGCGGTCTGGGACTATGTCGCCGTCGAGCGCTTCCGGCTGGCCGGGCCGCTGCGGTGGGACAACCGCATCCGGGTACGAATGGTCTCCACCCAGCCGGCCGGCCAGCTGGTCAGCGAGGTGCGCAGCCCGGGATGGGTGTGGCTGCGGGCGGAGGTGGACCTGGCCGCCGTGGCGGACGGCACGCGGGTACGGGAGCGGGTCACCGCCGGTGCCCCGGCGCCGCTGCGGCGGTTCGTGACGACACAGGCGCGTCAGGTCGCGGCGTACCGGGCGGCCGAACTGACCCGCCGGATGGCGGCTGGGTAGCTGGCGCTGCGGGGCCGCCGGCCGGACCGGTTGCCGAGCGCGGGGTCGGAGGCGTCAGAGATGGTCCCGGACCCAACGGGCGAGTGTCCGGGCGCAGCCGTCCACCGATTCCTTCCAGGTGCGGTCCGCGCCGTCCCCGGCCTCGTCGCTGACGTGCTTGATCAGGCGAACCGGTACGCCGAACCGCCGCGCCGTCGAGGCCACGGCGTAGCCCTCCATGTCCACCAGTTGGGCCCGCGTGGCCAGGTCGGCGCGTACCTTGTCGTCGGCGATGAACTGGTCGCCGGTGGCCAGCACCGGGCCGGCACCGGCCAGGGCCAGCGGTGCTCCGACGATCTGCCCGGTCAGCCTCCGGATGAACTCTGTGTCCAGATCGTGCTGGACGACGCTGCCCACTTCGTAGGTGCCGGACCAGCCGGAGTGCAGCGCCCCGGCCGTGCCGAGGTTGACCACCGCCGACGGCAACGGGACTCGGGCCAGCGTCGCCGCGAGAGCGCCAGCGGCGTTGACCTTGCCCATCCCGGTGAGCAGCACCGGGAGGTCCGAATCGAGGTAGGCGGCCTCTTCGGCGATGGCCAGAACGAGTAGCGGACAGTCCGGGCTGATCGTTCCTCGAAGATCCACCGGGCGATGGTAGCCGCCGCCCGGAAACGGTTGCCGCCAGCTGTTCACCGGGGATTGATGAGACACATTCCGCCGGTACCCGGCCGGTCCATCGTGGTCAACGCGTCCGGCACCTCGGCCAGGCCGATGGTGCGGGTGATCAGCTCGGCGGGGCGCAGTACGCCGGCGGTGACCAGCCGGAGCAGGTCCGGATAGGCGTGCGCGGCCATGCCGTGACTGCCGCGCAGCTCAAGCTCGTACCCGATGACGAGGTCCATCGGCAGGGCCGGGCGGCCCTGGGCGGCGGGGAGGAGTCCCACCTGCACGTGTCGTCCGCGCCGGCGCAGGCTCTCGATGGAGGCGATGCAGGTGGCGTGGCTGCCCAGCGCGTCGAGTGACAGGTGGGCACCGCCGCCGGTCGCCTCCCGGACGGCCGCAGCCACCGCGCCGGGTCCGGTGAGGGTCCTGCCGTCCAGGCAGACCGTGGCCCCGCAGCTCCTGGCCAAATCGAGCGCGCCAGGGGCGATGTCCACCGCCACCACCTGCGCGCCGGCCGCTGCCGCGATCATCACCGCCGACAGGCCCACTCCGCCGCAGCCGTGCACCGCCACCCACTCGCCCGCGGCCACCCGTCCCTGACCGACCACGGCCCGGAAGGCCGTGGCGAAGCGGCAGCCGAGCGCCGCCGCGGTCGGATAGTCCAGCCCGTCGGGGAGCCGGACCAGGTTCACATCGGCGTGCTGAACCGCCACGTACTCGGCGAAGGAGCCCCAGTGGGTGAAGCCGGGCTGCGTCTGCCGCTCACAGACTTGCTGGTCGCCCGCGAGGCAGGCCGGGCACCGCCCACAGGCGCAGACGAACGGCGCGGTGACCCGGTCGCCGGGCCGCCAGCCGGTCACGCCGGTGCCGACCGCCGTCACGACACCGGCGAACTCGTGCCCGGGTACGTGCGGCGGGCTGATGTCCGGGTCGTGCCCCTGCCAACCGTGCCAGTCACTGCGACACAACCCGGTCGCCTCGACCTGGATGACCGCGCCCCCGGGCGGTGGCACGGGGTCCGGGAGGTCGCGGACCTGCGGTTGGGCACCGAACTCGTCGAAGATCACGGCACGCATGCGCCGCATCCTGACATGCCGGGGCCGGACCGGACTAGGGTCTCCGCCGGGCTCGGCGGCCGACCCGGACCGCGTACGCCAGGCCGCTGGCCGCGAACAGGACGGCGACGAGGGTGAGCCACTCGCCGAGGAGTTGCTGCCGGTGCTGCCCGGTGGCCGCCTGGTAGGTGACCTTCCCGAGGCCCAGGATGCCGGGTAGGTAGATGAGGAACGTCAGCCCCGCGGCAAGGGCGGGGACCCGGACGTGGTTGAGGACCCGGACGCGGCCGGGTGTCGTGGTGGCGCCGGAGGCACGGAGTAGCCGGCGCAGGCCGGCGTCGGCGCCGGAGTAGAGGGGGAAGAGCACCAGGTCGTGGGCGATGGCCGCACCGACGAACCAGAGCAGGATGCGTCCGGCGGCTGGTTCGTCGGCGAGCCGCAGCGCCACCCAGCCGGCGACGGTCAGCGCGCCCACGTTGACGACCAGGTGCAGGAGCCCGGATCCGTAGCCGGTGGCCAGCCGGCCGGGTGACCTAGCCACCGGCGGTGGTCCGGAAATCGATGGTGGCGACCCACTTGGTGCAGTGCACGCCGGGCAGCGCGGGCACGATGACCCGGGCCGGG
>NZ_JBFBAO010000545.1:0-3216 GCF_040682255.1 Micromonospora sp. NPDC051296
CTTCCGATCTGCCGGGCCGGGCGTGCCGGGCGTGCCGGGCCGGGCGGGCCGGGCCGGGCGTGCCGGGCGTGCCGGGCCGGGCGGGCCGGGCCGGGCGTGCCGGGCCGAGGTCAGTCGGCGCGGCGGGTGGCGGCGATGGCCAGGTCGACCAGGGCCTGGCGGGCCTCGGTGTCCAGGTCGACGGCGGTCAGCGCGGCGAGCGCGGCATCGGTCAGCGTGACGATGCGTTGCTCCGCGCGGGCCAGCGCGCCGGTGTCAATGATCAGCTCTCGTAGCCGGGCCACCCCGGCCGCGTCCAGGTGCGCATCGCCGAGCCCGGCCAGCAGCAGCGCCCGGCCGGCCTCGTCGGCCGCCTCCAGCGCCGCCGCCACCAGGTAGGTCCGCTTGCCCTCGCGCAGGTCGTCGCCGGCCGGCTTGCCCGTCTGGGCCGGGTCGCCGAAGACGCCCAGCACGTCGTCGCGCAGCTGGAACGCCTCGCCCAGCGGCAGCCCGTACGCCGAGTAGGCGATACGCACGTCGGCGGGCGCATCGGCCAGCGCCGCGCCGAGCAGCAGTGGCCGCTCCACGGTGTACTTCGCCGACTTGTACCGGGCGACCTTGCTGGCCCGTTCCAGCGAGGTGTCCCCGGTCGCCTGGGTTAGCACGTCGAGGTACTGCCCGACGGTGACCTCGGTGCGCATCTCGTCGAAGTCCGGCCGAGCGCGAGCCACCGCCCGCGGATCGAGCCCGGCGGAGTGCAGAAGCTCGTCGGACCAGACCAGGCACAGATCGCCCAGCAGGATCGCTGCGGCGTCGCCGAAGTCGTTCGGGTCGCCGCCCCAGCCGGCTGCCCGGTGCCGGGTGGCGAACCGGCGGTGCACCGCAGGCTCTCCCCGGCGGGTGTCCGAGCGGTCCATCAGGTCGTCGTGGATCAAGGCGCTGGCCTGGACGAACTCCAGCGCGGCGAGGGCAGTCACCACCGGGTCGGTGTCCACCCCGCCGGCACCCCGGTATCCCCAGTAGGCGAAGGCCGGCCGCAGCCGTTTGCCGCCGCCCAGCACGAACGCCTCGATCGCCTCGGCGACCGGCACCAGGGCGTCATCGACGTCGGTCATCCAGGCCCGGCGGCCGACGAGGAAGTCGGACAGTGCCTTGTCGACGCGTTGGCGGAGGCTGGCGCGGTCAACGGGCGAGACGGGAGCAGCGTGGGTCACGTCCCGACGCTAGTAGGTCGGGACGTGGCGCGCTGACCCACCCACGTCCCGGCGCGTCGTGTCCCGGCTGCTCACCCGTCCGGAACCGGTCGGGCAGGCCCGCCGAGTCACCCGCCCCGATCCGCGGGTGCCGGTCATCGCGTACCGCGTTGTCTCGGTCGCCCGCCGCCGGGCTGGCGGCTCGGGCGCGGCGGTCTGGCGGCCGGGCGGGAGCCGGCGGTGCTGCCAGGCCGGGTGCGGCGGTGCCCCGCCCGCTGGTCGCGGCCACTGCTGGCGGCGTCGGCCGGCTGGTCGCGGCCACTGCTCGCGGCGTCTACCGGCTGGCCGCGGCCACCAAACGCGGCCTCGACCGGCAGGACGGCCGGCGTCGCCAGGACCTCGGCCAGCCAGCGGCGCCAGAAGCGCCCAGGCCTGCGTACCTGCCGCTCCCACCGGGAGATCTCGTGCCGGCTCAGCGTGGGCACACCGGCGGCGGCGCAGAGTTCGGCGGCGAGCCGGGACTGGCTCCAGCCCCGAGCGAGCCGTAACCGGGTCAGCAGCGGCCCGAACGGCGGCGGGTCGGGCGGGGACGGGGGCATCGGTCCTCCGGGGGTCGGCGCGGTGGTGGCGCGCCCCGGAACGGGACCTGTCTGCCACCGGTTGGATGTCGACCCCCGCGCGGCCCCCGGTACGGTCTCGGCCGCACCCGCGCTGGGCACAGAACTACCCCACGGGTACGACGATTTCCCCTCCGGGGCGGCGCGGCGTCCCCACCCCTGGGAAGCCGGTGGGGGTACGCGGCGTGGCCCGCTAGAGTCGGTGCGTGGCGCTCGGTCTTCCCTCCGTCCTCCCGAATCCGCAACCGGCCATCGGGGAGTTGGTCCGCGACTGCCAGCCGACCTTCTCCTTCGAGTTCATGCCGCCGAAGACGGAGCAGGGGGAACAACAGCTCTGGCAGGCCATCCGCGAGCTGGAGCCGTTGCGCCCCTCGTTCGTCTCGATCACCTACGGTGCCGGCGGGTCGACCCGGGACACCACGGTCGCGGTCACCGAGCGGGTCGCCACCGAGACCACCCTGCTGCCGATGGCCCACCTGACCGCGGTCAACCACTCCGTCGCCGAGCTGCGGCACGTGATCGGCCGGCTGGCCGGCGCCGGGGTGCGCAACGTGCTGGCGGTGCGGGGCGACCCGCCCGGTGACCCCACCGGCGAGTGGATACCGCACCCCGCAGGCGTGCACTACGCCGAGGACCTGGTCCGCCTGGTGCGCCGGTCCGGCGACTTCAGCGTCGGCGTCGCCGCCTTCCCGTACCGGCACCCGCGTTCGCCGGACGTCGCCACCGACACCGAGCACTTCGTCCGCAAGTGCCGGTCCGGCGCGGACTTCGCGATCACCCAGATGTTCTTCGACGCCGACGAGTACCTCCGCCTGCGGGACCGGGTGGTCGCCGCCGGCTGCGACACCCCGATCCTGGCCGGGGTGATGCCGGTGACCCGGATCGGCACGATCGAGCGGTCGGTGCAGCTCACCGGGGCGCCCTTCCCGCCGGCGCTGGCGGCGCGGTTCGAGCGGGTCGCCGACGACCCCGACGCGGTCCGCCGGCTCGGCATCGAGCAGACCAGCGAGATGTGCCGGCGGCTGCTCGACGAGGGGGTCCCCGGCATCCACTTCATCACCTTCAACCGGTCCACCGCGACCCGGGAGATCTGGCAGAACCTGCGGGTGGGCGCCGCTACGTGACGCCGGGCGCCCGCGACACCTCAGCGCCGTCGTGACGGTTGAACCGTGGTGGGCAGACAGCTGAACTGGAACGAGTACGCCACGGCGTGGGCCCGGCTGCACGGAGGGTTCGATCCCCGGGCCGCCACCCCGGTGGTACGCGGCTGGCTGCGGTTCTCCTACCACCTCGGGTTCCTGCTGGGCCGGCTGCGGGTCGGCCCGACCGCGGTGACGGTGGTCGGGGTGCTGCTCTGCCTCTGCGTACCGCTGCTCGCGGTCCGGCCTGGTGACGGGCCGTTCCTCGGCGCACTGTTCGTGCTGCTC
>NZ_JBFBAO010000546.1:0-3156 GCF_040682255.1 Micromonospora sp. NPDC051296
CTGCCGTGCTGTACGCCGTACGGCGCGTCGGCCACCACCACGTCGACCGTCTCGGGGCGGAAGAACTCGCCGACCCGGGTGGTGTCGACGTTGACCACGTCCACCGACTGCAGGTCGCCGGCCTTGTGCGCCTCCTTCGAGGCGGCCAGTTCCAGCCGCAGCCGCCGGCCGACCACCTTGCGTTCCCGGCGCACCGGCCCGGACTCCAGCACCCGGTGCTTGATCCGCTTACGCTTCAGCCAGGTGGTGAGGAACGCCTGGTACGCCTCGAAGTCCTTGCTGTCCCGGTCCACCCCGGCGGCGTCGAAGCCGTACATCATCGCCTGGTTGACGGTGGTGCCCCGGCCGCACAGCGGGTCGAGCACCCGGAACCGCCGGGTCAGCAGGTCACCGGCCCAGGCCGAGGCGAGCAGGGTGACGTTGAGCAGCAGCTTGGTGAACTGCTCGTTGGTCTTGCCCGGGTACTTCTGGATGGTGACCAGGTCGTCGTCGAAGCGGTCGAGTCGGCTCAGCGGCACCGGCCGCAGCAGGTCGCCGACGAACTCGAACAGCGCGTACGCGCTGGACAGGTTGCCCAGCAACGCCGCGTCCCGCTCGCTCAGCCCGCCCTCGGCGGCGAAGGTGACGTACCGCGCCCCACCGACGTCGGCGGTGCCGATCTCACCGATCCGCCCCCCGAGCACCGCGTCACCGAAGATCTCCAACTCCGCCCGCGTCAGTTCGACCGACGCCCCGGCATACACCCGATTACTAGCGGGCAGAATCAACACCCCATACCGACTCACGACCAGGCACTATCCCACCCCACCCCGCTCGCCCCACCCACCGCCCCGCCGATCATGCAGTTGTGGTGCCCGAAAAGCCGCCGTTCACGGCCTTTGTGGGGCACCACAGCTGCATGATCAACGCGATCGGCGTCAGGCGGGGAGGCCGCCGACCTGGGTGTTGATCCAGGGGCGGATCGCGGAGAGGTCGCCGTAGATGGACGGGCCGGTGGCGCAGGTGGCGTTGTTGTTGCCGGCGCGGCTGGTCGCGCCGATCACGTTCCACACGCCGTTGATCCGGCGCACCTGCGGGCCGCCGGAGTCGCCGTAGCAGGCGCCGGCGTTGCCGTTCGGGTTGTTGGTGCAGATCTCGTACGTGGCGTTGATGCCGCTGCACCGGCTGTCCGCCACGATCGAGGTGTCCAGCTCGTACGCCGTCGTCGGCGCCGAGCCGCAGCCGCGGACCGGGCAGGTCAGGCCCCAGCCGATGATCCGGGTGGCGGTGCCGACCGCGCCGGAGGACGTCGGGATCGGCGCCGGCGCGTAGCTGACCGAGCTGGACAGCTGGAACAGCTTGACGTCGATGGTGGGGTGGTTGACCGCCCGGCTCACCCCGACCACCGTGCCGCCGCTGGACCGGTTGGTGCTACCCACCCGCACCGACGGCGGGGTCGGGCAGTGCTTGGCGGTGACCACCCAGTTGGCCTTGATCAGGGTGCCGGTGCAGCCGGAGGTGTAGACCAGCCACGGGTAGTTCTCGGTGGCCGGGCGGCCGCCGACGACGAACGTCCCGAAGTCCGCGTCCTCGCTCCAGGTGTACGTGCCGGCGGCGGCGGAGGCGCTCAGGCTGCCCGCGAAGAGCTGGTTGACCCGGCTCGCCTCGGCCGAGCTGGGGTTGGCGTTGGTACACGAGACCGGTGCGCTGCTGCCGGACATCAGGTCGGAGCAGAGGCCGGTACGCCGGTCGGGCAGGCCAAGGATGTGGCCGAACTCGTGGCTGGCGATGCGGGTGCGGTGGTAGCCCTGGTTGACCGCCTGCCATCCCATCCAGATCCGGCCGGAGCCGAGCCCGGTGACCTGCGCCCGGGGCCAGCCGCTGTCGACCAGGATGGTGACGCTGGCGGGCGTGCCGGGCACCAGCCGGACGTTGCTGACCCGGCTGTTCCAGATCTGGGCGGCCTGGTCGAAGTTGGTCCGGAACTCGCCGGCCTGGCTGGCGTCGTAGTAGACGGTCCGGGCGGCGGACGCGCCGGCGGCCGTGGCCACCTGCACCCCGGTCGCGGCCAGCACCGCCGCCAGCGCGACGGTGGCCGCGCGCAGCAGTTGTCGTCGAATCATCACGCACTCCCCTGCGGATACCCGCGGCGCACCGCTGCGCCGCTATCGATATGCGTGAATATTAATAGTCGTCCATCGATGGATGCCATCGCGGACATGTCATACCGCCCGAGGCTGTTACCCGGGCGTTACTCCGTGGTGAAGCTCCCGTGGCGGGCCGTGCCGACGGTGGAGTCCGACGAGGTCAGCGCCCGACCGCGCGGCACATAACCGGCGACGGGCGGGCAGAGAGGAGACGACGATGAGAATCAGAAGGACCATGGCGGCCCTGGTCGTGGCGCTCACCGCGCTGCTCGCCGGCGCCGCCACCGCCGCGCCGAGCACGGCGGCGACCGGTACGCCCTACTGCGGAATCACCTGGGGCAGCGGGGGCAAGGCGGCCGGGGCGCTGAGCAGCGCCCCGCTGGGCGCGGTGCGCACCGGCCGGCACGCCTGCTACGACCGGGTGGTGTTCGAGTTCAACGGCAAGGTCACCGGCTACTCGGTCCGCTACGGCGAGACGTACACCGAGGGCGAGGGGCGGGCGCTGTCGCCGTACACCGCCGGCGGCGCGTTGCTGCGGGTCTCGCTGCGCGCGCCGGCGTACGACGACCGGCACGCGGCCACCGTGCCGTACCGGGTCGGCGACCACGCGGCCAACGTGCTGCGCTACCGGACGCTGCGCGACGTGGTCTTCGGGGGCAGCTTCGAGGGCTACACCACCTTCGCCGTCGGCGTGCGGGCGCGGCTGCCGTTCCGGGTGTTCGTCCTGGCCGGCCCCGGTACGCACAGCCGGATCGTGCTCGACGTGGCGCACCAGTGGCAGCAGTGACCAACCACGGGGGCGGGGGTCCGGCGCCGGCCGGTCCCCCGTTCCCGGCCGTCACGCCGAGCGACGATCGGACGCCCGCGGACTACCCTGGGTGCATCATGGACGGCCGCGTGCTGGTGGTCGAGGACGACGCCTCCATCCGGGAGGTCACCGCCCTCGGGCTACGCCGCGCCGGCTTCCGGGTCGACACCGCCGTCGACGGCCGGCAGGCCCTGGCCGCCTGGCGGGCCGGGCCGGTCGACC
>NZ_JBFBAO010000547.1:0-3149 GCF_040682255.1 Micromonospora sp. NPDC051296
GGGGGGCGCGGCGGGGCGGGGTGCGGGTGGTGCGGCGTGTGGCCGTGGGTGGTGCGGCGGTGCGGGGCGCGCGGGTGGTGCGGGGCGCGGGGGAGTGCGGCGGTGCGGGGTGTGGGGTTTGGGGCGGGCGCTCGCGCGCCTCGGCGAGGCCGGCGACCGCCGGGGCGGGTGTGCGGCCTCAGGCGGTCGGGGGGACCAGGCGGGCGTGCAGGGTGGTCGGGTCGGTCGCCTCGGGGAGGGTGCGGGCGGCGAGCCAGGCCGCGGCGGCGGGCCCGTCGCCGGCCGGGCTCAGTGGGGCGTCCGGCCAGCGTCGCCCGGCCTCGGCGCGGACTGCGGCGGCCAGGGGTGTGTCGCCGGTCAGTAGCCCGCCGCCGAGTACCAGGGGGGTGGCCTCGCCGGCCGGGCGGATCCGGCTGGCCGTGGCGGCCAGGTGTGCGCCGGCCTCGGCGATCAGCGCGGCGCCGGTCGGGTCGCCGGCGACGGCGGCGTCGACCACGAGCGGGGCGAGTCGGGCCAGTTGCACCGGGGGGCGGCGGGTGACGGTCTGGATGAGCGCGTCGACGGTGTCCCGAGGTCGGGTGGCCACCTCGGCGGAGCCGGCCAGTTCGGCGAGGACCCGTCGACCGAGGTCACCCGGGTCGGTGCCGGCGTCCAGGGCGGCGAGCAGTCGGCGTACCGCCTGGTGGCCGAGCCAGAAGCCGGATCCGGTGTCGCCGAGCAGCCAGCCATGGCCGTCGGCGACGCGGTGCAGCCGCAGTTCGCGTACCTGCGCGGCGATCGCCCCGGTGCCGGCGACGAGCACGGTGCCCGCGGGGCTGGCGGTGCCCGAGGCGTACGCGATCAGGGCGTCGCCGTGCACCTCGTACGGGCAGCGTAGGCCGGCGGCCTGCCAGGCGTCGTCGAAGGCGGCCCGGCCGGCCGGGTCGGCGAGCAGTCGGCCTGCCCCGGCCAGCCCGATCGCGCCGGCCCGCACCTGGGCCGGGTCGACGTTGGCGAGCGCCTGTCCCAGGGCGGTACGGAGTTCTCGGGCCGCCTGCGCGGCGCCGTGGCTGGTGGGGTTGCCGCCGCCGGCCCGGCCGGTGCCGAGCCGTTCGCCGTCGAGCGTCACCGCGAGGGCGCGGGTGGACGTACCACCGACATCGAGGCCGACCACGACGGTGCCGGACACGGGCGCCACCTCCTTGATCGATCTTGCATTCATGCTGGTCGTGGTGGCGGTCGAGAGCAAGGGGCGGGTCCGGCCGCAGAGTGTGCGCCAGGTAACAGTTTGAAAACTTCGCCCACGGTCTTGACATGGAGGTGGCTTCAGTAAGAACTTTTACCACTAACAGTTAACAGTCTTTTTTGAAAGGCGTCCCATGGTTGATCACGAGGCGGACACCTCCGCGGGCACCGCGGTGGCCGACGCTGTCGGGGTTGACCGGCGGGGCGCCCTGGGCGTCGCGTCCGACGGAGTGCTGGCCCGGGTGCGCACCGGCGCCGACGAGTTGACCGGCGCGCTGCGCCGGGTCGCTGAGCACGTCCTCAGCGACCCGGAGGCGGCGGCCCGGGCCACCATCGTCGAGCTGGCCGAACGCAGCGGCACCTCACCGGCCACGGTCACCCGCTTCTGCCGGGCGATGGGCTTCGACGGGTACGCCGACCTGCGGCTGGGGATCGCCGCCGAGACCGGCCGGGCCCGCTCGGCCGGCTGGACCGTCGACATCGGACGTGAGATCCAACCCGGCGACCCGCTCGAACGGGTGTTAGAGCAGATCATGGCCGCCGACACCCGGGCCATGCACGACACCGCCGCGCTGCTCGACCTCGGCGAGGTGGAACGGGCCGCGGTGGCCATCGCCGGGGCCAGCCGGGTGAACATCTTCGGCGCCAGCGGCAGCGCTCTGGTCGGCGAGGAGATGCAGTTCAGCCTGCACCGCATCGGGGTGGCCGCGTGGGCGTGGAACGACGTGCACTCCGGGCTCGCCGCCGCCGCGCTGCTGCGCCCGGGCGACGTCGCGCTGGGTATCTCGCACAGCGGCCAGACCCGGGAGGCCATCGAGATGCTCGCCGAGGGCGGCAGCCGGGGTGCGACCACCATCGCCCTGACCGGCTTCCGCCGCTCGCCGCTGGCCGAGCTGGCCGACATCGTCCTGCTCACCGCCAGTCACGCCACCACCTTCCGGCCGGACGCGCTGTCGGCCCGGCACCCGCAGCTGGTCGTGCTCGACCTGCTCTACATCGCCGTCGCCCAGCGCACCCATGATCGCGCCCACGCGGCCTTCCGGCGCACCGCCCAGGCCGTCGACGGACACAAGGCCGCGAGGGGAGCCGCCACATGATCAGTGCCCAGGGGTACGCGAACGCCGTCCGACCGGTCCTCGACCGCCTCGTCGACCGGGAGGCCGAGCCGCTCGGCCGGGCCGCCGACCTGATCGCCGCCAGCCTGCGCGGCGGCGGGGTGCTCCAGGCGTTCGGTGCCGGCCACTCCGAGGCGTTCGCCGCCGAGCTGGTCGCCCGGGCCGGCGGACTGGTCCCCACCAACCGGCTGTCCATCCACGACCTGGTGCTGCACGGCGACGCCCCGCGCGACGTGCTCGCCGATCCGAAGCTGGAGCGGGACCCGGCCATCGCGCACCAGCTCTACGCGCTCGCCGCACCGCAGCCGCGGGACGTGTTCGTGGTGGCGTCCCAGTCCGGCATAAACGGCTCGGTGGTCGAACTGGCTCTGCTGGCCACCGGACGCGGTCACCCGTTGATCGCGGTCACCTCGGTCGAGCACACCGCACGGGTCGCCCCGCGGCATCCGTCCGGCCTTCGGCTCGCCGATCTCGCCGACGTCGTGCTGGACAACGGCGCGCCGTACGGCGACGCACTGCTGCCGCTCGAGGGCGGCGGCGCGGTCTGTGCGGTCTCCTCGGTCACCGCGGCGCTGCTGGCGCAGCTGCTGACGGCGGAGGTCGTACGACGGTTCCACCAGGCCGGAGAGGCGCCCCCTATCTACCTCTCCGCCAACGTCCCCGGTGGGGACGAGCACAACCTCGCCCTCGAGTCGCGGTACGCCGGACGTCTCCGGCGCACCGCCTGACCCGACACCACAAGGAGAGTCACACGATGTCCGTTAATCCCGACCTCGACCGCCGGACCCTGCTGCGCCGCGCGGCGGCCGC
>NZ_JBFBAO010000548.1:0-3126 GCF_040682255.1 Micromonospora sp. NPDC051296
TCAGCGATGTTGGTGGCGCCGTCGATGCGGTGGTATCCGATCGCGGTGTTGCGCAGCGTGGCGAAGACGGCGGGTCCGTTGCCGGTCCGGGCTTGTTGGGCATCCTCACGTAACGTGACATCCCGTATGTAGTGCAGGCGATTTTCGATCTGCCATTCCGAGCGTGCCCAGGTGCCGAGATCGGCGGGTTGGGCCTGGCCGGCGGGCAGCGAGACGGTCAGGTACGCCGTTTCGCGGCTGGTCTTGCCTTTGATCGTGCGGGTACGGGTGATCCGGACGGCCTGTTGCGCGTGGGGGAAGCCCAGCCCGCCCGGAGTCTGGACGGTCAGCGCCTTGACGGTGCGGGTCTCTTTGCGGCCGTGACCGGTCTCGCGGGTCTGGGCCCCGACCGGGACCTGTGCCCAGGGCAGGTGCTTGAGCTGCGTGAACAGGGTCGGCTGGTTGGCCTTGACCGCGACCATCAAGTGTCCGCCGGCGGCGGCGAGCAGCTCGGCATGCCCGGTCTGGGCGTGTAACGCGTCCGCGACCACCAGGACGTCCTTCAGCGATCCCAGCACGGCCGCGACCAGGCGCAGCAGTGGGGTGAACGCCGGGATTTCGTTCGACTTCGCCGCGATCTGGACCTGGGCGAGCACGATCCCGGTGCTGGTGTCGTACGCCGAGAGCAGATGAACCTGCCGCCCATCGGCAAGCCGGGCACCACGGGCGACCTTCCCGTCGACGGCGACCACCAGGCGCCATCTGCGCCCGCCGATCACGACCGGCCCGGCCCGGTCCCGCAGCCAGCGGGCCAGAACCTGCGACAACACCTCGGCGTCGAGCCGGATCAGCAACCGCCACACCGTCGTCGCGGCAGGCACCCGGCCGGTGAATCCGAGCCGAGCCCATACCGACCGGTCCTGGAAACGCACCCAATCCGAGACCGCGGCGAACGTACACGCCCCGGCCAGCACCGCACACACCGCCGCGGCCAGGACGCTGACCAGCGGATACCGCCGGCCTCGTGGATCCCGCGGATCCTCGATGGACTGCAACGCCACGAACAAGCTACGACGGTCACCATCGGTGACCACCGCCGGAGACGGCGCGTTGGGGGGTCCGTGCGGCAACACGATCTCGGTCAGTGATGATGACATCAGCGGGTGCGGTCCTGTTCTGGGTCATGGTCTTCGCAAACTCATGATCACCAACGGGTCGCACCCGTCCTACATGGACCCCCGGATCCCGCCGAATCCCCTCCAAAACCCCAGCTCAACAGCCCCTCAACCGACTACGCAACAGCCCTGCGCCCGGACTGGGTGGCTGGCTCGGCTGTCACCGGCGGGCCGACCGTGCCCCTATCGATCAACGTCATGGTCGGCTCGCCCGGCTTATGATCAGCTCGCCCCCCGTTTACCCCCCGAAAACCCCTGCCCAAGAGCGACAATCAGTGACAACCGGCGATCACTTCAAGAGGCCGTCTTTGCAGGTCATTGCTCATTATCGACAACCGATGATCAGTGCGATACCGTCGCGGTCGGTAACAAGGGGTCGTCGGTTCAAATCCGGCCGTCCCGACGCAGGTCAGAGGCCATTCGGGATCTTCCGAATGGCCTCTTTCGATCTTGTACAGCAGAGAAGTACTGCAACGGCTCATTGATCGAGGCTCTCGCCGAGTTTCCGCAGCGCCTCGCGGGTGGCCTTGGACGAGACCTGGCTATAGATCTCCATCGTGATCGAGAAGTCCGCGTGCCTCAGGATCGCCATCGCGATCCGGGGATGAACGTCCAGGTCGACCAGCAGCGATCCGCAGGTGCGTCGGGCGTCGTGGACGGTGATCTTTCGGATTCCGGCACGGGCTATTCGGCTGTCGTAGGAGCGGTTGAAGTTGCGCGGCTCGACCGGGAGGCCGTAGCGGGTCGTGAAGATCATGCCGGTGTCGTGCCAGGCGTCGCCGGCTTTCTCCTTGGCGGCATCCTGTTGCTGGTGGCGGTGCCGCAGTGCGGTTATGCAGATGGCGGGCAGCGGTAGGGGAGCGTCGGACTCCTCGGTCTTGGTGGCCCGGTGCAGCAGTCGGCCACGTACCCGCTGGAGTTGCTTGTCGATGACGAGGTTGATGTCGTGGTTGTCGCGACAGTGCTCGCAGAACTTCTCGCCGTGCGGGGTGCACGGCTTGTCCCAGCCGCCCCACTCGATGTGCTCCCACGTAAGGCCGAGGACTTCTCCCTTGCGTAGTCCGAGCACGAGGACCAGGACGTAGGCGGCGTACAGGTAGTCGTCGCCGTCGCGGGACGACTCCAGGAACGCTCGGGCTTCCTCACTGCTCCACGACTTGCCCTTGCGGGCGCGGATCGGTGGGAGCTTCACGAGAGCCGCGACGTTTTTCACGACCAGTTCCTCCACCACAGCCTGAGAGAGCGCCGAGCGGAGAACAGCGCGGATTCCCTTGACGGTGCGGGCCGAGGGAAGGTCCTGACAACATCGGCCAACCGCGCAGCACTTCCGGTTCTTCGGTGGCCGGCGGTCGTCTTTTCCCTGGGCGCAGCACTGGCAGGTCTTTGCGACCTTGTTGAGCCATGTCTGCACCTCCCGCACGGACAGCCGGCCGTCGAGTCGCTTGGCCCCGAGGCCGGGGACGATGTAGAGGCGGCTCAGGGTTTCGTAGGTGGCATAGGTCAGCGGGGCGAGGTTCGGCTCCACGATCTCGGCGAGCCAGTACGTCATGTAGTTCGCCATCGTGGGGACGTTCGTGGCGACCGGGCCCGCCTTGGCTTGCTGGTGCAGCCGCACCCACTTGTCGTGGACTTCCTCGCGGGTCGTTCCGTAGACGTACTTTCGGGCGCGTTTGCCGTCCGGCTTGGTGACCCAGACGTAGGCGGCGAACCCGTTGCGGTACGGGAAGATGGAGCCTTCGCCGTTGGCGCGTTTGCCGGGCATCAGGCCGCCTCCTGCCGCTCGACCTGGTCCCGGATGTATTCATCGATCCATTCCGGCAGGATGCGGCGGTACTTGCCGTCCTTGACCGAGCGCAGTTCTCCGGTGGCAATCTTCATCTTCACCTTGGACAAGCCGTAGCCGAGAATCACGGCGACTTCGGCCGGGGAATGCCACCTCGGAACGATCTGGACCTGACTCCTATCCATGTGG
>NZ_JBFBAO010000549.1:0-3126 GCF_040682255.1 Micromonospora sp. NPDC051296
AGTTGATGGCGCCGGCGGCGCCGGGTGGTGGCTGCGACATCTCGGCTCCGCCATGGCCAGCATCGGCCTCACCATCCCGGCCATCGCGATCGCCTCCATCTGGCTGGAGGGACCGCTGGTGCTCGGCCTCGGCGGCACCGAGATGACGCTGCTCGCCCTCACCGTGATCACGGGCGTGCTCACCGTTGTGCCGGGCCGGGCCACCCTCCTCCAGGGTGGGGTGCACCTGGTGCTGCTCGCCGCCTTCGTATTCCTCGCCGCGAGCCCCTGACCCCGAACTCCGGCCCCGGGGGAGCGGTGCCGGACGGTCGGTTGGTGGGTCAGTGGTTGCCGTAGTGGCGGCGGGTGTCGCGGATCGCTTCCTCGGCAGCCGCCCGCTCCTCGGCGGTGGTGCCGCGCTTGGCAGCGAGGCGTGCCCTGAGCAGCTCGATGGCGATGGGGAGTACGGAGATCGCGACGATGGCGATCAGGATGTACTCGATGTTGGTCTTGACGAAGGGGATCTGGCCGAGGAAATAGCCGAGGACGGTGACGCCGGTGCCCCAGAGGATGCCGCCGATGATGTTGTAGATGACGAAGGTGCGGTAGTTCATCCGGCTGACGCCCGCCACGATCGGGGTGAAGGTCCGCACGATGGGCACGAATCGGGCGAGAACGATGGACCGCGCGCCGTACTTCTCGAAGAAGTCGTGGGCCTTGATCAGGTTCTCCTGCTTGAACAGGCGGGAGTTGGGGCGACGGAAGAGCGCGGGTCCGACTTTACGGCCGAAGAGATAGCCGACCTGGTCGCCGGCGATCGCAGCGATGGTGATAAGCAGGCACACCAGCCACAGCGGGTAGGTGATGTACTTGCCGTCGGCGACGAGCAGGCCGGTGGTGAACAGCAGTGAGTCACCGGGCAGGAAGAAGCCGATGAGCAGGCCGGACTCGGCGAAGACGATCACGAGGATGCCGAGTAGCCCGAATGTTGAGATCAGCGACTCCGGGGCGAGCCAGTCCGGCCCGAGAGCCAGGCTGGTGGTAGGCGTCGGCACGACGATGACCTCCGATGTCACGAGCGGGTTGTCGCCACGACGGGTGCAGCGTCCGTCAGTCTAGGTCCGCCCGGGATCCCCCGGAGGCTCGACATCACACTCCCGCGAATGGGGAACCGGCCTCCCGCGCGTTGCCGAGTACCACCCGCACGGACGCGCGCGTCCACTGTCGTCTTGCTGGCACCGGCGACCTTGACGGTGCGTACGCCGATCGTCACCGCGGAGCCGTTCGTGATCGAGGCGAGCACCGCGTAGGTGCCCTTCGGCACTTTCTGGGCTGGTTGGACTCGACCGAGGGCCGGTGAGGATGAAGCTCAAGATTTCCTCAAATGCGTACGCCTAGCCAAACTCAAATCCACTGACGCCTTTAGTTTTTCCACATCCGATTGGCGCGGCCGCCCTACCGGAGAAGCGCTTCCAGTGCATGACTTATACAACTGTAGGAGGTCATGATGAAGCGACGCCTATTGGTGTCGACAACCGTCGCAACGCTGTGTGCAGTCACGCTTTTCGCGCCGTCCTCGTCGGCTGAGAACGGAAACGCCGACTGCAGGAACCTTCCGGGCGAGCGGTCCGCCTCCGGCTGGACCAACTACGAGGAACTCGGCAAGCGACTCGCCCAGATCGAGGCGACCAGCCACGGCCGCGTCGACGTGGACGTCATCGGAGAGTCCCATCGGGGCCGGGAGATCTACGCGGCTCGGGTCGGCACCGGTGACCGCGTGCTGCTGATCACGAGCGAGATTCACGGCAACGAGAAGACCGGCACCGAGGCCCTGTTGCAGATGCTCAAGACCCTCGGCTCCAGCGGCAGCCCGCAGGCCGAGGCGATCCGCGAGAACCTGACCATCGTCGCTGTCCCGAAGTTCAACCCCGACGGTGCGGAGCTGAACCGTCGGCAGAACGACTTCCCGTGGAGCGAGGTGGTCCAGAAGTTCCCGCAGCTTGCCGGAACGAACCCGCCTTACTACTACAGCAACGGCGCGCAGGGCTTCGACATCAACCGGGACTTCAGCGCGGACCTCACCGCCGAGCCGGCCGCCGGGACCCGGCCGACGAACGAGACCCTCCCCGGCATGTACCTGACCAACGAGTCACGGGCGCTGCGTGACCTGTACGTCGACCTCCGCGACGAGTTCGGCAAGGTCGACGCCTACGTTGACCTGCACCACATGGGACCGTGCAGCCAGAACAACGACACCGAGCAGTACGTGACGGTGTCGCTGGACTACCCGCCGCTCGGCTCGGAGGTCGACGGCAACCCGCGGTACGCCGACTGGCCGCTGCTCGACCAGGACGGCTCTCGCCGGCACGCCCTGGCTGCCGCCCTCGGCATGATCAACCACGGGGGTAACGGAGCGGCCACCAACTCGCCCTTCGTCGGTGGGGTGAGCCGTTACGTCCACTACCAGGTGGCGGACGGATACAGCTTCGACCGGGACTACGCCGGCCAGGCCAGGTCGGCCTTCGCCCTCAACGGCAGCGCCACGGTGCTGTTCGAGGTACGTGGCCAGTCCCACGCGTGGGGCCAGAAGCAGAACGGCATGCTGACCCAGGTCGTGCAGGCCGGCCTCTTCGGAATCGCGGACCGAATGGCAGACAAGTCCGTCGACAACTTGAACGGGGACCACTTTTTCGATCTGCCGAAGTACTGGTAGCCCACGAAGCCGGCGGCACACCTTGATTGGGTCGCCCCTGGCATCGCCCACATAGCTCAAAGGCCACCGCCCAACAATTGGGGGGTGGCCTTTGAGTATGCCTATTTCGTTTATCGCATCAGCCACGATTGCCCGCCCGGTGCCGCCGCTCTCACCGGCAGGCACGGGTGCCAGATCCGGGGACGCCCTGCCGGCCGGGGCCGCCCAGCGGGTTGGCGTAGGCGGCCCCGGTTCCTGCCCTGCTGCGGCGGGTGTTACCGACAGGCGTCGGCCACCTGAGCGACAGCGACCGCGTAGGCGGACTCCGCCGTCGCCAGCGTGGCCCTGGCTTCCTCGAGCTGCGCGTTGGCCTTCGCGACCTTCACCTCGTCCTGCTTGATGGCTTGGGCCGGTTTGCCCATCACCACGCTCTTCTCGAACTTGGCCTCGGCGTC
>NZ_JBFBAO010000550.1:0-3105 GCF_040682255.1 Micromonospora sp. NPDC051296
CGGTGGTCGGCGAGGGCGGCGCCGATCCGCCCGGCCGGCTCGGCCGAGGGTAGGACCAGCGGAAATCGGGCCGCCCCGATCGCGGCCCGCAGGCCGGTCAGGGCGTCGGGCAGGGTGTCGTCCCCGGTGGCCGCGGGCCGGTCCTCCCCGCCGTCGGTGAAGCCGGTGCGGGCTGCGACGGCGGGCGCGCCGGAGCGTGAGGCGGAATCGCCGTTCGACGTCACCGCTAAAGCGTGCCCGACCGACACAAGTAAGACAACCAGTCGGTAGCATGCGCTGAGTTGCGCCTATCCGACTCAACCTTGACTTGACGATTTCCGGGGGCGTGGCACTATTGAGTCAAGTTCACTCAACTTGAGGTGGGGTCGCTGCGGGCGGCGCCCGCCGGGCAGGGCGACGGTCGGTCACCTGCTCAACGTTACGAAGCGAGGAAGCGAAGATGGCACGTGCGGTCGGTATCGACCTCGGCACGACGAACTCCTGCGTCAGCGTCCTGGAGGGCGGTGAGCCCACCGTAATCGCCAACGCTGAAGGCTCGCGGACGACCCCGTCGATCGTCGCGTTCGCCCGCAACGGCGAGGTGCTCGTCGGCGAGGTGGCCAAGCGCCAGGCGGTGACGAACCCGGACCGGACGATCCGGTCGGTCAAGCGGGAGATCGGCACCAACTGGTCCGTCGACATCGACGGCAAGAAGTACACCCCGCAGGAGATCTCGGCCCGGACGCTGATGAAGCTCAAGCGGGACGCCGAGGCGTACCTGGGCGAGCAGATCACCGACGCGGTGATCACCGTCCCGGCCTACTTCAACGACGGCCAGCGCCAGGCCACCAAGGAGGCCGGTGAGATCGCCGGCTTCAACGTGCTGCGGATCGTCAACGAGCCGACCGCGGCCGCCCTGGCGTACGGGCTGGACAAGGGCTCCAAGGAGCAGACCGTCCTGGTCTTCGACCTCGGCGGCGGCACCTTCGACGTGTCGCTGCTGGAGCTGGCCGAGGGTGTCATCGAGGTCAAGTCGACCAGCGGTGACAACCTGCTCGGTGGCGACGACTGGGACCAGCGGATCATCGACCACCTGGTGAAGACCTTCCGCGGCGAGCACGGCATCGACCTGTCGCAGGACAAGATGGCGATGCAGCGGCTCAAGGAGGCCGCCGAGAAGGCCAAGATCGAGCTGTCCGCCGCCGCCACCACCAACATCAACCTGCCGTACATCACCGCCGGCGCGGCCGGCCCGCTGCACCTGGACGTGACCCTCAGCCGGGCCGAGTTCCAGCGGATGACGCAGGACCTGCTGGACCGCTGCAAGGGCCCGTTCGAGCAGGCGGTCAAGGACGCGGGGATCAAGGTCGCCGACGTCGAGCACGT
The DNA here is from genome assembly GCF_040682255.1 of Micromonospora sp. NPDC051296. NCBI lineage: Bacteria > Bacillati > Actinomycetota > Actinomycetes > Micromonosporales > Micromonosporaceae > Micromonospora > Micromonospora sp. NPDC051296. The sequence continues at coordinate 1,366 of NZ_JBFBAO010000550.1, forward strand.
GATCCTGGTCGGCGGCTCGACCCGGATGCCGGCCGTGACCGAGCTGGTCAAGCAGCTCACCGGCCGCGAGCCCAACAAGGGCGTCAACCCGGACGAGGTCGTCGCCGTCGGCGCCGCCCTGCAGGCCGGTGTGCTCAAGGGCGAGGTGAAGGACGTCCTGCTGCTCGACGTGACCCCGCTGAGCCTGGGCATCGAGACCAAGGGCGGCATCTTCACCAAGCTGATCGAGCGCAACACCACCATCCCGACCAAGCGCTCCGAGGTCTTCACCACCGCCGACGACAACCAGCCGTCGGTGCTGATCCAGGTCTTCCAGGGCGAGCGTGAGATCGCCGCGTACAACAAGAAGCTCGGCACCTTCGAGCTGACCGGCCTCCCGCCGGCCCCGCGCGGCGTGCCGCAGATCGAGGTCACCTTCGACATCGACGCCAACGGCATCGTCAACGTGCACGCCAAGGACCTGGGCACCGGCAAGGAGCAGAAGATGACCATCACCGGCGGCTCCTCGCTGCCGAAGGATGACATCGAGCGGATGCGCCGGGACGCCGAGGAGCACGCGGAGGAGGACAAGCGCCGCCGCGACGAGGCCGAGAGCCGCAACGTGGCCGAGGCCCTCCAGTGGCAGACCGAGAAGTTCCTCGCCGAGAACGGTGACAAGCTGCCCGCCGAGAACCGGGAGAAGCTCAACGAGGCCCTCGGTGAGCTGCGCGGCGCGCTCGGTGGCAGCGACATCGATAAGATCAAGTCGGCGCACGAGCGGCTGGCGCAGGTCTCCCAGGAGGCGGGCTCGCTGCTCTACGCGCAGCAGGCCGAGCAGGCCCAGCCGGGCGGTGCGGCCGGTGCCGGCGGTGCCGCGGGTGCCACTGGTGCCGATGCCGGTGGTGCGCAGGCCGGCGGCGCGCGGCCCGGTGCGGACGACGTGGTCGACGCGGAGATCGTGGACGAGGACAAGAAGTGACGGTCCTCGGGGCACGAGCCCACGGGCAGAGGGATGAGGTAGTCGAATGACGGAGAAGCGCCGAGCCGCCGATCCGGGCGCCGGCGACGCGCCGCGGGTCGTCATCCGCAACAACCGCAAGATCAGCCAGACCCCGGAGCCGGACGGTACGGCCGCCGACGCGGGGTCGGACGCCCCGGCCGAGGGGCTGGTCGAGGACGCCGAGGTCGTGGTCGACGCGATCGAGGTCGAGACCACCGCGCTGAGCGAGCCGTCCACGGACGGTCCGCCGGTGGTGGATTCCCCGGCCAGGGCGGCCGAAGAGACCGTGGCTGAGAAGTCGTCGGAGGCGGCCGGCGGGCTCGGTGCCGAGCTGGAGGCGCTCCGTGCCGAACTTGAGGAGCGCACGCGGGACGTGCAGCGGGTGTCGGCCGAGTACGCCAACTACCGCAAGCGGGTCGAGCGCGACCGCGGCCTGGTCACCGAGCAGGCGACGGGTGCGGTGCTCGCCGCGCTGCTGCCGATCCTGGACGACCTGGACCGGGCCCGGGAACACGGCGACCTGGTCGGCCCGTTCGGCTCGGTGGCCGAGCAGCTGACCACCGCGCTGGGCAAGTTCGGGTTGACCCCGTTCGGCGAGCAGGGCGACCCGTTCGACCCGACGCTGCACGAGGCGGTGGCCCACCAGACCTCGGCCGACCGAGCTGGGACGAACCCGGCGGTGTCGGCGGTGCCACCCAGGTCCCGGGTCTTGATCCCCTGGGCGATGACCGTTTCCATGGCATTCTGCAACCGGTTGGCGG
>NZ_JBFBAO010000551.1:0-3105 GCF_040682255.1 Micromonospora sp. NPDC051296
GTGCCGGCTGCGGAGGCGGGGCCGGTCGGGGCGGTACGAGCGGCACCGGACCGGTGGCGTTGAGGATCGCGGTCATCTCAGGTTCCTCCGATCGGGAGTCGGAAACGGCCCCCGACTTCGTTGGTAACAGCGCCGACGGTGGACGCGGCAGGGCCGAAGGCCGACCCCCGGCGGGCCGCAGGTCCCGACCCGGGTGCGTATCGTCGAGGCGGTGATCGACGACCTGCGGCTGCGTCCGGTCGGTGAGGACGACCTGCCGGAGTTCTACGCCCACCAACTTGACCCCGAGGCCAACCGGATGGCGGCCTTCGGCCCGCCGGACCCGACCGACCGGCGGGCGTTCGCCGCGCACTGGGTGCGCATCCTGACCGACCCGGAGATCGTGGCCCGCACGGTGACCGTCGACGGCGAGGTGATCGGGCACGTGCTCGCGTTCCCCGCCGACGGCCGCACCGAGGTCAGCTACTGGATCGACCGGCCGCGGTGGGGCCGCGGGTACGCCACCCGCGCGCTCGGCGCGCTGCTGCGCGAGATCACCCGCCGGCCGCTGTACGCGCGGGCGGCGGTCGACAACCTCGCCTCGCTGGCCGTGCTGCGCCGGTGCGGGTTCGTCGTGTCCGGCACCGACCGGGCGTACGCCCCGGCCCGCGGCCACGAGGTCGACGAGTACCTCCTGGAACTTGCGGGGTGACCCAGCCGACGGGTGCCCGGTTGGCTCCCTGACCAGGGCGGCGACTACTCTCGCCGGGTGAATTGGCTGGAACTCGTCGGCTGGGCCGGCTCGGCGCTGCTGGTCTGGTCGCTGCTGCAGACGCGGATCCTGCGGCTGCGCGCCCTGAACCTGGTCGGCTGTCTCATTCTGATCGGCTACAACACCGCCATCGAGGTCTGGCCCATGGTGGGGCTGAACGTCGTCCTGGCCGTGATCAACATCTGGTACCTGCGCCGGCTGCTCGCCACCCGCCACGACGAGCAGACCTACCAGGTGGTCGAGGTGGGCGCCGACGACGCGTTCCTGGCCCACACGCTGCGGGTGCACGCCGCCGACATCGCCAAGTTCAACCCCGGCTTCCACCCCGCGCGGGCGGCCGGCCGCTCGGCCTTCGTCGTGGTACGTGCCGACGAGGTCGTCGGCGTGGTCCTGGCCCGGGACACCGGTGACGGGGTGGCCCACGTCGATCTCGACTACGTCACCCCGCCGTTTCGTGACTTCACCCCCGGCGAGTTCGTCTACCGGCGCAGCAGCCTGTTCACCGACCGCGGGTTCCGGCGGGTGGTCAGCCCGCCGGGCATGATCGCCCCCTACTACCACCGACTCGGGTTCCGCCGCGAGGGGGAGTCGTACGTGCTGGACCTGCCCACCCCGACGGCTCCGCGCGCCTGACCGCCCGCGCCCGCCGCGCGGCTGGTGCCAGCCACCCACCCGCGACGGCCTCGGGCGATGATTCGGGGCCGGGGCGAGTGGGCATAGGCACCGCTACGTCGGCGGGGCCTCCGCCGGCGGCGCCACCGGGCGTGGTCCAGCGAGGGAGCCGGGCGTGCACAGCTACTGGGGTCAGCTTGCCCTGGTCGGAGTCCTGATCGTCGTCAACGCCATCTTCGCCGGCAGCGAACTGGCGTTGGTGTCGCTGCGGGACAGCCAGATCCAGCGGCTTGAGCGCACCGGCCGGGCCGGGCAGGTGCTGGCCCGGCTGGCCCGGGACCCCAACCGGTTCCTGGCCACCATCCAGATCGGCATCACCCTGGCCGGCTTCCTCGCCTCGGCGGCCGCCGCGGTGTCCCTGGCCCGGCCGCTGGTGCCGCTGCTGGACGTGTTCGGTCGGGCCGCCGAACCGGTGGCCGTCGTGCTGGTCACCCTGGCGCTCACCTTCGTCACCCTGGTCTTCGGCGAGTTGGCCCCGAAGCGGATCGCGATGCAGGTGCCGGAGCGGTGGGCGCTGCTCGTCGCCCGCCCGCTGGACCTGCTCGCCGCGCTCACCCGGCCGGCGGTCTGGACGCTGGGCGCCACCAGTGACCTGGTGGTGCGGCTGTTCGGCCTGAACCCGAAACCGGAGCGGGACGAGATCAGCCCGGACGAGCTGCGTGACATCGTCGCCGGCCACAACGGCTTCACCGTGGAGCAGCAGACCATCATCGCCGGCGCGGTGGAGATCGCCGACCGGAAGTTGCGGGCGGTGCTGGTGCCCCGGCTGCGGGTGTTCTGCCTGGACAGCGGCACCACCGCCGAGGCCGCCAGGCTCGTGCTGGCCGCCTCGGGACACTCCCGCGCGCCGGTCGTCCGCCACGGTGGGCTAGACGAGGCGGTCGGCGTGATCCACCTGCGGGACCTGGTCGGCGTGCGGGACGACCGGCCGGTCGACGAGTACGCCCGCCCGCCGATGCTGCTGCCAGACTCGGTGCCGGTGGTCGACGCGCTGCGCCAGTTCAAAGCCGAACGTCAGCACATGGCCCTGGTGGTGGACGAGCGCGGCGCCGTCGACGGCATCGTCACCCTGGAGGACATCCTGGAGGAGATCGTCGGGGAGATCTACGACGAGACCGACCGGGACGTACGTGAGGTGCGTACCGAGCCGGACGGGGCGCTGCTGCTGCCCGGCACCTTCCCGGTGCACGACCTGCCGGACATCGACGTGGAACTGCCGGGGCGCCCGGACGGCGACTACACCACCGTCGCCGGCCTGGTGTTGGCCGGCCTCGGCCGGATTCCCACGCCCGGCGAGCACATCGCCGTGGACGGCTGGCGGCTGGAGGTCACCCACGTCGACGACCGGGCCATCACCGGCCTCCGGCTGCGCCGCCCCGCCGCCGCACCCACCGAGGACGCGGCGCACGAGGTGCGGCACGACGACCCGTAGCCGGCGGCGGCGGTCGACGCGGGGACCGTCCTGGACCGCACGCGCGGCTGACCCAGGCCGGGTGTCACCGGCAGGTGGGCCCGAGCCCGAGGCGACTCCTCATGAAGGGCAGCTCCCGTGGGAGCTGCAGCGCTTCGGTCTGTAGCAGGCCGGGCAGCATGCTGGTCTACCAGCCTGCTGCGGTACGTGGCCGGTGCGCTTACCCAGCGGTTCACCCCGAAAGAGATTCGGATCATGGCGGTGGACTTCC
>NZ_JBFBAO010000552.1:0-3086 GCF_040682255.1 Micromonospora sp. NPDC051296
GCGGTGGCGTGGGGCTGGGCCTGGCGGCGCTGCTGGTCGACGCGTACCGCTGGACGAAGGTGGAGCTGCCCGAGGCGCTGCTCGAACAGATGCTGGACCCCGAGGGAGTCACCCTGACTCTCGCCAACCCGCACGCCGAGCAGGTACAGCACGTCCAACAGCGCGGACCAGTCGGCGGCACCGAGCGCCACGCCGCGGATCAGGTGCACCGCGCGGTAGAGCGGGGTCACCTCCACCAGCCACCGCAGCAGGGTCGGATACGCCTCCGCCGGGACGAAGGTGCCGGAGAAGAGGAAGAGGGTGAACTGGACCGACGCGATGAGGTCGAAATCCTGCCAGCTGCGCATGACGGTGGAGACCGCCATGCCCAGCGCCCCGAACGCGAAGCCGACCAGCACCGCGGCCGGGAACGCGACGACCTACGACACGCCAGCCGGCACCCCCACCGTCACGGTGGCCAACGTGATCCTGGTCAGCGCGGACATGCCCGACCAGCTGGCGTACGACCTCACCCGACTGCTCTTCACCTATCAGGCCGACCTGGCCGCGGTGCACCCGGAGGCCCGCAACTTCGACCGGCAGAGCGCCGCCGGCACCGACCCCATCCCCCTGCACCCCGGCGCCGCCCGCTACTACCAGGGCGGCTGACCCGCGAATTCAGGCGTCGGGCCGCCAGCCTGCGGCGAGGAGGGCACGCCGGACGGTGTCGGCGACCTGGTCCGGGTGCGCCCGGACCAGCCACGCGGGAAAGCGGAGGATCCGATCCCCGCTCGTCCAGACGTCGTTCTGGCGCTGCATGTCGTCCGCCCACTGGCGCACGTCCATGTGATGTGCCCCGTCGATCTCCACGTGCACCCGCCATGCCCGCCAGTACGCGTCCAACCAACGGGTACGCCCCGCCGCATCGGTCCGCCGTTCCTGAAGGTCCGGCGGGGGCAGTCCGGCCCGGCGGCAGAGCCGGACGAAGTCGATCTCGCTCAGTGCCTGCGCACCTCCGGCGATATCGGCGATGGTCTGCCGGATCAATCCTCGACGGGGTGCCCGGGGCAGCAGGTCGAGCACGGCGGCCAGTTCCTCGGGCAGCACCCGCCGCTGCTGGCAGCCGGCCGCGAGCACCTCCTGCGCCTGCCGTACCGACGACGCCCATCCGGCCGCGTCCACCAGCGCGCGTGGTGTGGTGGTCCGGGGCGGGCGGCCGACCTGAAGATGCTCGGCGGGCAGCACCGCCGTCCGGTGCACCACCACGGCGGCCATGTCGATCGGCAACCGGCGCAAACTGGTACGACCGGCCCGGCGGGCCGCCGGCACGAGCACGTGCAGGGGCTCGGGTCGCAGGCCGCGTACCCCCGCTTCGGTGGCCGCCGTGGCGCCCGCGAGGACCGCACCCGCTCCGGCGGCGAGGACGGCGACCCACAGTTGCTGGTCCCGGGTCAGCCGCCCGTTGCCGGTCAGCAGCAACCCGCGACTGATCGAGCGCCACCGACCGGAGCGGACCAAGCCGCGTACGGCACCGTCGGTCAGCATGGTGCGGGCCTGCGTGGTGGTGAGTACGCCGGCCTGCTCGAAGGCCATCCATTCCAGGGCATCGGCCCGCTCGTCGGGAACGCCGACCCCGCTGGTGATCATCAAAGCGTTAGCCCGCTGCGACGGACGCCGAACCGCCGCCATCCGCCCACTGTGGTCACCACACCGGCAACCCACCGCCAGATCTTGGACACTTTCCGTTATTCGATAACGGAAAGTGTCCAAGATCTCCACGGCGCGTGGCCTGGCGCCGGGTGCAGCGCGCGGGGAGCACCGTCGGACGCTGGGTGCTGCGCGGGTTGCTAGGGGTGCTTGGTGGGTTGGGCGACGAACGCGCGCCAGGCAGCGGGCGCGAAGGCCAGCGCCGGCCCGGTCGGGTCCTTGGAATCGCGTACGGCCACCACGCCGGGCAGGTTGTCGGCCACCTCCAGACAGTTGCCGCCGCTGGCATTGCTGCGGGTGCTCTTGCGCCACCGGGCACCGGTCAGGTCCATGTCTCCGCCACTTCCGCGATCAGATCGAGGGATTGCTGCTGCGATAGTGCCTCACCCCGGATCGACTCCCAAACCTCGACCATCTGCTGCACGTACTCAGGGCGGTCGATCACTTGTCCGTGACGCTGCCCCTCCAGGTAGACGAAATCCTCTCCGGTGGGTGCGGTGGCGATCACGAAGGGGCCGTCGAGCCCAGCGTATGCCCCGGTGGAGAGCGGCACGACCTGGATTCTGACCCGGGGCAGCGCCGAGCCCAGCTTCACCAGATGCCGCAACTGCTCACGCATCACCTCCGGCCCGCCGATCCGGCGGCGCAGCACGTGCTCATCGATGACCACAGTGAAAAGCGGCGGTCGGTCGCGGGTGAGCACCGTCTGGCGGTCTATCCGAGCGGCCACCTGCTGCTCGATCTCGTCCGGCGCGAACAGCCCGCCGCTGGTCAGGATCGCGCGGGCGTATGCCTCGGTCTGCAACAGGCCCGGCACGTAGAGCGGCTCGAAGGAGCGCAGTGCGGTGGCCTCTGCCTCGATGCCGGGCCAGTCGCGGAACCAGGGCACCACGGTCTCGCGGCTGATCCGCCGCTGGATGCGCTCGTACCGCCCGTCGCTGCCGAACACAGTGTCGCAGCGGCGGGCGAAGTCCCGGCTGGGGCGGCGTGCGCCGGTTTCCACCTTGGCCACCAGGGCGGCCGAGTAACTCAGCGCCTCGGCCAACACGGCTTGTGACATGCCGGCGGTGGCTCGGGCCAGCCGCAACTCCTCCGCGAAGTGCTCCAGCATGGACGAGCGTTCCACGGACACCCTCCGTACATCCTCGTACCGCCTGGGGACCGGCCCTGGACGCGCAGGTCGTCACCGCGCCGAGCCTCCCACCGTAGTCGCGTCCTCAGCAGACTGTCACGCAGCGGAACCGCTCACGGGATCGGACGGCGGGCGGAACCAGGCCGGGGCGCCTGCGCACAACGAGGTGCGCAGACGGCCAGCAGGCCGGCACGGCCAAGGTGCCGGACGGCGGCATCATCGGCTGCGCCACCCGCGAGCTGCGATTCGGTGCCGACCAGAACGGCGG
>NZ_JBFBAO010000553.1:0-3074 GCF_040682255.1 Micromonospora sp. NPDC051296
GGCCGGCCGCGGCGCTGGGTAAGGAAGGGCACCTTATTAACGCCTGCGGTATAGGAAGGGCCCCTTGTTAACACTCTCGGGGGCGCGTCGCGCTCGGCCGTCGGGCGGCGGGGCGCTGCTTGGCAGGGCGGTTCGCGGCGGGGGCGGTCGACCTGTTAGCCTTGTCGCCGGCCCGCCCGGTGACAGCCGGGTGGGACCGACGCCGGTCCGCCGGCGGAGGGGCTGTGGCGCAGACTGGTAGCGCACCTCGTTCGCATCGAGGGGGTCAGGGGTTCAAATCCCCTCAGCTCCACCCAAAGCAGCAGTTCAGGGCAGGTTTCCGACGCGGTCGGGGCCTGCCCTTGATCATTTCATCGGACCGGAACCTTCTCCGGCATCTCGCCATCGGTACGAAGCGGGACCCGGATGACGTATGTCCTGAGTCGACTGTCAGGATCTCAGCATGACGGTCAGACTTGCCGGCAGGGTTGCCCTGGTCACGGGCGGTAGCCGAGGTATCGGCGCCGCCGTCGCGCGCCGGCTCGCCGAGGACGGCATCCACGTCGCGTTCACCTACCGCACCGCGGAGGAGAGTGCGAAGTCCGTGGTGGCCGACATCGAGGCGTACGGCCGCACCGGCCTGTCGATCCGTGGGGACAGTACCGATGCGGCAGCGGTGGTCGGTGCCGTCGAGCGGACCGTCGCCGAACTGGGGCGGCTGGACATCCTGGTCAACAACGCCGGGGTGTTCGCGGGCGGGCGGATCGAGTCGGTCAGCCTCGACGACCTCGACCGGGCCGTCGCGGTCAACGTGCGCGGGGTGTTCCTCGCCACCCAGGCGGCCCTGCGTCACATGGGCGAGGGCGGGCGGATCGTCAACATCGGCAGCAGCTTCGCCAGCCGCGTCCCGGCCCCCGGAGTGAGCGCCTACGCCATGACGAAGAGCGCCGTCAACGGTCTGACCCGGGCACTCGCCCGCGAACTCGGCCCGCGCGGGATCACCGTCAACCTGATCCTGCCCGGATCGACCGACACCGACATGAACCCGGCGGACAGCGCCGGCGCGGACGCGCAGCGATCGCACATCGCGCTCGGCCGGTACGCGGCACCGGCCGACGTGGCAGCGACGGTCAGCCACCTGGTGGGCGATGGCGGACGGCACATCACCGGCGCGTCGATCGCCATCGACGGCGGCGCAACGGCCTGAACGGATCCGCGCCGCGCACTCGGCGGATGGTGTCGGGGGGTCTACCTAAACTCCCGCGGCATGGCGACGGTGACCTTTGTAGACGAGAGCACGGCCGGTGCTCGTACCCCCGCTTGGGCCCTGCAGATCTTCGAGGAGCGGCTGACGCTGCGTGAGCTGATCCGGCGGCGGATCCACCAGGAGGTGGCCGAGCACAACGCCGCCGCCCCGGCACCGCGCCGGCTGCTGGTGCAGCCCACCTCGACCGAACGGGCGCTCAACGGCGAGCCGGGCGAGCAGCCGCGCCGCCGGATAGCGCCGGAGCGGCAGGTCGCCCTCGCCGAGGAGGCGTTCGCCCGCAACGGCTTCGTGGTGCTGGTCGGCGACCGTCAGGTCGAGGAACTCGACGACGAGGTCGACCTGCGCCGCGACACCGAGGTCACCTTCCTCAAGCTCGTCCCGCTGGTGGGTGGCTGATGACCACCACCACCGACACCGTCTGGTACGTCACCCGGGTCCGCGACCTGGTCGCCACGAACGATCTGGCTGACCTGGCCAGCCACCTCTACACCCACGCCCGACTGTGCCGGGACAGCCCGGAGGTACGCGCCGCGCTTCGCCCGCTGTCCCGGCCGGACGTGGCCCGTCTGGTGCAGGCCATGGTCGCCATTCACCGCAGGGACCGGACTCGGACGTGGCCGGTGCTGGACCTGATCGGGCAGCTGGCCCGCCGACTCCCCACCGACCTGGCGCCCGAGCAGCTTCAGGATCTCGCCACGTACGCCGTCGAGGAACCGTACTCGCTGTCGCCCACCGCGCTGGAGACCGTGGCCCGGGGGCTGGCCGCCGCCGGGCCGCTCGCCGCCGAGCTGGTAGCGGTGTTGGTCGACCGGTCCGACGAGAGCCAACGGCTGCGGCAACTGGTGGCCGAATTGACCGGTCCGCAGCTCGACCCGGACGACCCGTGGGCTGAGCAGATCCTCACCGAGCTGCGCGTTCTCGACCCGGCCTGGCAGCGACTGGTAGCCCATGCCAGCACCGCCACCACGGCCCGGCCGACGGTCGGCTGGTCGACCGAGGCGTCCCGCCTGCTCGGCACGGTCGACCCGGCCGAGACGAGAGCGGTCATCGACCGGTGGCTGGCCGCCGCCGCGCGTACCCCGCATCAGCAGCCGGCCTCGGTCAACGCCGACGTGCTGCGGGGCCTGCTCTGGCTGGTGGAGCGGAGCCGACCGGCACCGGAGCAGGTACGCCGCATCGGTGGCCTGGTCGAGTCGATGCTGCGCCGGCTGCCCGGGATCGGGCCGGCCTGCCCGAAGGTTGCCAACGCGGCGGTCGGGGTGCTCGGGCGGATCGACGGCGAGGCGGCGCTGGCGCAGTTGGCCCGGCTGTCGGCCCGGGTCACCTACAAGGGCACCCGCAACGAGATCGACAAGGCGCTCGACGCCCGCGCCGCGGCGCTCGGGATCGGCCGGGACGAGATCGAGGAACTGGCCGTACCGGACTACGGCCTGACCGCGGTGGGTCGGCACGAGGTGGCCCTCGGCGGATGCCGGGCGGAGCTGCTGATCGCGTCCACCAGCGCCACCCTGGTCTGGTACAACGACGCCGGCCGGCAGGTGAAGAGCCCACCGGCGGCGGTACGCCGGGACCATGCGGCGGAGCTGGCCGAGCTGAAGAGCCTGGCCAAGGAGATCACCGGGATGCTCGCGGCCCAGGCGGCCCGACTGGATCGTCTCTTCCTGGCCCAGCGGCACTGGACCCTGGCCGCATGGCGGCAGCGCTACCTGGACCATCCGCTGGTCGGCACGCTGGCCCGCCGGCTGCTCTGGCTGGTCGACGGAATGCCCTGCGGCTGGGCCGACGGCGCGCTGCGCACCATGGACGACACCCCGGTGACCGCCGCCGA
>NZ_JBFBAO010000554.1:0-3056 GCF_040682255.1 Micromonospora sp. NPDC051296
GGTTTGCGGGCAGGGTGGCCAGTGCCGCCAGCAGCGCGACCCGGTCCGGCGAGGGGCCGGGGTCGCGATGGTCACCTGGAGCGGGTGACCACCGCCACCCCTTTCGGGACATCGTGACGTGCGGCGCCTTACTACCATCACCGGGTCCACCAACGCCAGGAGCTGACCGCATGTCCCAACCGGACGCACACCAGAACCCGCCGGGCACCGGCCCGTACCCGCCGGGCGGCGGCTACCCGCCGGCAGGTGGCTACCCGCCGGCAGGTGGCTACCCGCCACCGGGCCATGCCCCGTACCCACCGAACGCCGGGTATCCCACCTCGGGTGGCGCCGACCCGGCGTACCCGCAGGCCGCGCCGCCACCGGGCGGGTTTCCGCCCCCGGCCGGCACCTTCCCGCCCCCGCCCGGCCAGCCGTACGGCGCATCCCAGGCTCCCGCCGGCCCGCCGCCGAAGAAGAAGTCCAGCGTCGGGAAGATCGTGCTGATCGTCCTCGCGGTGGTCCTGGTGCTCTGCGCGGGCGGTGCCACCGCCGTGTGGTTCGCGGTCAAGGACACCGTCGGCGAGACCGTGGACGCGGCCCGGACCCGGGTGGTCGCCCCGGACACCCTGGCCGGCCGACCGAAGGCCACCGACCCCGATTTGCAGCAGGCCTCGGAAGGAATGGTGCGCGAGATGAAGGCCATCGCGCCGAACGCGACCGGCGCGGTCGGTGCCTTCTACAGTGACCCCGCCGAGGATGACCTCATCATGATCGTGGCGTTGTCCGGTCTGATGGGCGACCCGCAGAAGGAACTCGACACGACGATCCAGGAGCTCTCGGGCGACCTGTCGCTCAGCAACATGGCGGCGGTCGACCCGGGTCCGCTTGGCGGCGAGGCGAGCTGCGGCGACGGTAAGGCCGACGCCGACGTGCCGGTAGGCTTCTGCGCCTGGGCGGACCGGGGCAGCGTCGGCATGTTCGTGATGTACGACGCGTCTCGCGCCGACGCCGAGGCCGAGTTCCTCACCATCCGCAGCCAGATCGAGCAGCGCGACTGAGCCCATACCGTGTCTCTACGGAGGATCGGGTCCCCTGCCGCTGTGGCAGGGGACCCGATCCGCGTCAGGCCGGGTGCTGAGCCGCCGCGGCCCTCTCGGCGGCGCTGCGCACAACGCAGAACTCGTTGCCCTCGGGGTCGGCGAGCACCACCCAGCCGGCGCCGTCCGGTCTGGTGTGGTCGGCGACGTGGCGGGCGCCGATACCGAGCAGCCGCTGGACCTCCTCGTCCCGGGTCCGGTCGATGGGCTCCAGGTCGAGGTGCAGGCGGTTCTTCACCGTCTTGCCCTCGGGCACCGCCAGGAAGAGCACCTCCGGGCCACCCGGAGGCAGCAGCATGGCCTCCGGGTCACCCGGGAAGTCGTCCGGCTGGCGGGGGCACTCGAACACCTCGGCCCAGAAGCCGGCCAGGGCGTACGTGTCGTGACAGTCGATACCGATGTTGTGGATCCGTGCGCTCATTGTTGTCCTTCTTGGTCGCCGACGCCCGCGCCGCCGCCAGAGCGGCACGCGAAACCCGTCCGGCACCGCCAGGAGCGGCAAGATGGTGGACGGACGTCGGGGCAGTCAAATCTGACGTGCTGGGTCCGCTGAGGCGCGGGAGTGTCCTCCCGCTGGAGATGCCCCGCGTGAATGAGCGATCAGCCGGCGAGGCGGGGCGCGGACAGCATGGCGGTGAACATCGACGCACCCCCCTCCTGGATCGAGCTGACATCAGGATCTTCGCACCGCCGCGGCACCGGCCGCAACCCCATAGCCGCCGTACAGGTGGTTGTAGCGGACCATTGGACGCGGCATCAACGCGGGGCTGGTTCGCGACGGCGGCTGGCATTCGTGAGCAGTACCTTCCGCAGCGGCGCCCGATCCGTCAGTACCTGGCGGTGCACCTGCCGGAGCGCGGGGCCGGGCTCCACTCCCAACTCCTCCACCAGCCGATCGCGGGTACGGCGGTAGACGGCCAGCGCGTCCGCCCGCTGTCCGGACCGGTCGAGCGCGACCATCAACTGCCCGACCAGTCGCTCCCGCAATGGATGGTGCGCGGCCAGGCTGAGCAGCTCACCGATGAGCCTGGCATGGTGACCGAGGCGTAGCTCGGCGTCGATCCGGTCCTCGATCGCGGCCAGTCTCAGTTCCCGCAGCCGGGGCCCTTCGGTGAATCGGATCATCGCGGGGCCGAGATCGGCCAGGGCCGGGCCGCGCCACAGCGCGAGCGCCGTACGCAACGCTGTGGCCGCCGCCGCCGGATCGATGGCCAACCGGGTCCGGGCGTAGGAAACGCCCTGCTCGAAGCGGTGCAGGTCGAGCGCCTCAGGTGTGATCCGCAGCAGGTAGCCGGAGGCGTTGGTCTGCAACACAGGTTCGGGCAGTACTCGCCTGATCCGCGAGATGTAGGTCCGGATCGTCCGGAGGGAGCTGGGAGGCGGGTCATGCCCCCAGATCCGGTCGGCCAGCGACTCCACGCTGACCGTTCGGTTGGCGGACAGGAGCAGGACGGCGAGCACGGCACGTTGCCTGGCCGCGCCCAGGGTGAGTGACCGGGTGCCGTGCCCGATCTCCAGCGGCCCGAGGAGACGGAAATCCACTTTGGTGAGGCAAGCAGGCGGCCTGGTCGTCCGGCAAGCTCCCGGCGGAAGCCGGACGATCCCAGACATCAACGGACGGCCCTGCCGGGCGGTTCCGAACAGCCGCGCATTGAGATCATGGTCCACAGGAGAGGGTAGGCGCGCCGGTCCTGACCGTGGCGGCCGGGACAGCGTCGGCAGGCGACTGGAGGCAGCGGGTGGGCTCTGCGGGGGGAATGGATACAGGAACGCGCCAGCCGGGTAACGGACCACCGGACCCGGCGGTTGCCGGGGATTCCGCGCAGTTGGTGGCCCAGCTCAACCGGCTGCGCGCCTGGGCGGGGCAGCCTTCGCTGCGAGTCCTGCGGGAACTGGCCGGGACCCGTTCGGGGCCGGGAGGCCGGCGATTGGAGGCCCTGCCCAGCAGCACCACCCACGAGGTGCTCGCCGGCAAGC
>NZ_JBFBAO010000555.1:0-3045 GCF_040682255.1 Micromonospora sp. NPDC051296
GGGTCGGTCTTCCACACGTAGTTGTACTGGCCGTTCGCACTGGCGGACATGCTCGATCCGCCGGGGTTGACCGCTGCGACGGGGGTGGGGCGCGGCGTGATGGGGCCGTCGGGGTTGATAGTCCGCAGGGTGTCGCAGTCGACCAGGCGGGAGTAGGGCGAGTTGCTGGCGAGGATGTCCAAGCCCCGGTTGGTGGCGAGCTTGAACTTCATCGGTGCCGCGTCACCCGCGGTGAAGGTGTTCAGACCCGGCTGTGCGCTACGGCCGATGAAGTCGGCGCGGCAGGACGGGTGGGTGTCGAACGCCTCGGTGTTGTCATTGCGGTTGGTGGTGCCCTGGACGGCGCTGTAGCCGAGGCCGCGGCGGGCGAAGGAGGCCCACAGGGTGCAGGAGTTCTCGCCGCCGGTCAACGCCGCGTCGGCGGCGATGATGGCGTTGCGGCCGGTGACGAAGCCCGGGCCGCAACCCTGCATCTTCAGACCGTCCATGACCAGCTGCATCGCGAGGTTGTTACCGCCGGTGCTCCACGACTCGTACACCTTGGGGTTGAACCCGTGCCGCTCGACGAGATCCCAGGCCATGTCCCACAGCACCGCCGCCCAGCCGTGGCCGATGCCGTGCGGCGCGGCGAGCGAGGTGCCGTTGAGCCAACCGCCGGTCTTGATGCTGTCGTAGGTGAACGGCTGGAGCTCCATGTTCCGCGAGTACGGCCGCGGCCGGAAACCGTCACCCACCCGGCTGTCCTGGAACAGCGCGTACTGCCCGTAACCGCGCGGGGTTTCCGGGCCGTCGATCGCGGGGTTGAGCAGCGCGGCGATCGCGAGGAAGTCGCTCCAGCCCTCACCCATCTGCTCGTCACCGGTGAGGCAGTTGATCCCCGGGCCACCGGTCAGCCGGAGGGAGACTCCGTGGCCGTACTCGTGGAAGATCGTCTCCGCGCGGAACGAGGCGTCCCGCATCGCCGGCCGGTCCAGGTTGCGGTGCACCCGGCCGGCGGCGGGCAGCGCCGACTTGATGCTGTTGCCGTCGGCCTGGCTCACCATCACGGCGGGGATCCCGACGGGCGGGCTCATGGATCCGCTCATCACCACCGGAGCACTGGCGACGTTGTTGACCACCACCACGGCAGCGGCACCCGCCTGCTCGGCGTTGGTCACCTGGACGTAGTAGTTACAGGTGCTGGTGCGGTCGACCACCGCGATCGCACCGGCGGGCAGGCTGTACGCGGTGCAGCCGTCGCCGGTCGCCCCCACGCCGTCGTTGACCAGCACGACGTCGCCGCCGAAGCCGGCACTCGTCGGGGCGGGCGTGAACCGCGCGTACTCCGCCTGGTACGTGGCGGCGGCCGAGCCCGAGCCGACCGTCACCGCGTTGGGCAGGCCGAACTGGTTGCCCGGCCAGAGGAACATCTGCATCCGCGGCCGGCCGCCGTCCGCGGCCGGGGTGGAGAAGTTGGCGTTGTTCTGGCCGGAGCCGTCATGCGCCTCGCACATGACGTCGTCGCCGCCGACGCCGCCACGACCGTAGTTGTTGACCTGGAAGTTGCCCGACTGCTCGTCGAAGCCGTACCGGTAGGTGATGTCGTGGACGATGTTGCACCAGTAGAACTGGTTCACCACCGCGGCCTGAGCGTAGGTCTGCGGGTGTTCGTTGAGATCGGCCGCGAAGTTGAAGGTGAGGCTGGGCCCGCCGTCGGCCGGACTGTCCGGGTCGACCTGGTTGTTGGCGTCCCGGTCGGTATAGGCGTACGCGTTGTTGCCCCGCGTGGTGGTGTACTCGGCACCCGGGACGCCGTCGGTGTCGTGCCAGCCGTACGGCGAGGCGAGCCCGTCCGCCGGGTTGGTCACCACGGTCTGCGGCCCCTCGTTCGGGTCGTTCTTCGGGAACTCGTAGACCAGGTAGCTCGACCCGTCGTCGACCGGGTTCAGCGGGCTGACCATCGGGGTGGCGACGGTCTGGGTGGCGACGGCCGAGGTCTGCTGTTCCGGCCGGCCCAACGTGCTGGCCAGGTCCGCCGGGCTGTCGTGGCTGGTCCAGTCGTCGGAGTCGAGCATGTCGCCGGTTTCGGCGTCGATGGTGGCGTTCCAGAGGTGGGCGTCGGTGGAGTCGTCGATGACGAGTTGCCAGGCCAGGCGGAGCCCGTCGTCGGTCGGCTGCCAACCCAGCTTCGCCGGGATCGGCTCGTCGGAGATGCCGCTTCCGGAGACGACGGTCTTTTGGGCGGCGCCGCCGGCGCGGCTCATGACTCGGGAGTTCTTGGGGGCGGCGAGGTCGAGGGCGTCGGCTGCGGCTTCCACGGCGTCGACGGCGTCG
Source organism: Micromonospora sp. NPDC051296 (assembly GCF_040682255.1). Classification (NCBI taxonomy): domain Bacteria; kingdom Bacillati; phylum Actinomycetota; class Actinomycetes; order Micromonosporales; family Micromonosporaceae; genus Micromonospora; species Micromonospora sp. NPDC051296. Next base: position 2,314 of record NZ_JBFBAO010000555.1, read on the forward strand.
AGGTCGACGGTGCCGCTGGCGTTGTCGGCGAGGCCGGTGACGAGGGTGTCGCCGACGAAGACGACGCTGCCGTCCTTGGCGATGTTGACGGTGGCGGTGGCGCCGAAGATTTCCAGGTTTTCGTGGCGTTGTGCGAGGTTGACGTGGGTGACGCCGCTGTGGCGGCTGGTGTAGCTGGACAGCACGGTCAGGTCGCTGAGGTCGGCTTTGGTGACGCCGTGCTGGGTGGGGTTGCCCCGCAGGTAGCGGGTGGCGATGTCTTCGGGGGAGCCCTCGTTCGGGCCGGTCAGGAAGATCGGATTCGACGCGCCACCCTCCTCGGGAGCAGCCGAGGCAGGGTTCGAGGTCAGCGACGTCAGGGACACGACGAGAGTCGTGGACAGCAGCAACGCGGCACTGCGGCGACCACGAGATCTCCGGGGGGATGAAGGCACAGGTGTTCCCTTCGCTGGGGAAAGACGGAGGGAGCGTTCCGTCGTGCGGAACGCTCCCTCCCTGGGTTCTACCTTGGATCGGTGGTGGGAATCAGCCGATGAACTTGAAGTAGCTGCGGTACTGGAATCCGTTGTCGAGGGTCAGGACGAATTCGCGGCAAGTGCCGGCCCAGCTTGGGTCGGTCTTCCACACGTAGTTGTACTGGCCGTTCGCACTGGCGGACATGCTCGATCCGCCGGGGTTGACCGCTGCGACGGGGGTGGGGCGCGGGGTGATCGGACCGCTGGGGTTGACGGT
>NZ_JBFBAO010000556.1:0-3044 GCF_040682255.1 Micromonospora sp. NPDC051296
GTTGGCGTACGGCCGCCACCGAGGCGGGCGCGCAGGGCCGCCGCCTCGGGCGGGGTGAGCAGTTCGCAGGCGGTGGGGCCGCGCAGGTCAAGCCAGCGCCAATCACTGGCCAGCCGCAGCCGGATCTGCCCGACCGGCTCCGGCGGCTCGCCGTCGCCATCCGCGAACTTGCCGTACAGGCCGAGGTGGACGTGCAGGATCAGCTCACCGGCGTAGTGGTGCAGCAGGTGCTTGCCGTACGCCTCGGTGCTCTCCAGCACCGAGCCGGCGAGCCGCGCGGCGCCCTCGGTGAACCGGCCCTGCGGGCTGGCGGCGAGCACCTTGTCCCCGGCGAACAGCTCGGCGTGCCGGGCCGCCAGGCGGTGGATGGCGTGTCCCTCTGGCACGGGTGCCAAGCGTAGTCAGACGGCCCGGCCGACCGACGGAAAGGAGGGGCCCTTCGTGTTCCCAGATTCGTTCCAGCGAGGTCTGGTTCAATGGCGCCTCGGGCCGCCGGTAGGGCGGATACCACGTCGGTTCGATAAGGACGGTCGGTCATGGCGGATCCGGTGCGTTGCGCAGTGGTGGTCGGCAACAGCGACGGAATCGGGTTGGCGTTCACCCGCCGGCTGCTCGCGGATGGCTGGCGGGTCGCCGGGCTGTCCCGGCGGGAGAACGGGATCGCCGTCCCGACGTACGCCCACCACACCGTCGACGTGACCTCGCCGGACTACCCCGACGTCCTGGGCAAGGCGGTCGACGAACTCGGGCGGGTGGATCTCTGCGTGTACGCCGCCGGCATCGGCGAACCCGTCGACCTGGCCGACCTGGACGCGCAGACCCGTACCTTCGAGGTCAACCTGATGGGCGCGGTACGCACGGCGACGGTGGTCGTGCCGAGGATGGTGGCGGCCGGTGACGGGCACCTCATCGGGCTGTCCAGCCTCGCCGACCGGTTGGTCTCCAGGGAGGCGCCCGGGTACGCCGGGTCCAAGGCCGGGTTGTCGTCGTACCTGATGGGGTTGGCGGCGGCGCTGCGTGGGCACGGCGTGCAGGTGACCACCGTGCGGTTCGGCTTCGTGGACACCAAGATGGCCAAGGGACCGGTACGCCCCATGATGATCTCGGTAGACCGGGCGGTGGAGATCCTGGCGCGCTGCGTACGCACCCGTCCGGTGCTGGTCTCCCGCCCGCGCCGGATGGCCCTGCTCACCTCCGCCCTGGCCACCCTCACCCGCCCCCGCCTTCACTGACCGCCCACGGGGTCGACGGGCCCAGCCAGACCCGCAGGACCGTCGCCACCAGAAGGAGCGGAATCCCGACCAGCGGCAGCCCCGCAACCGGCGCTAGCCGCTCCACTGTGGTTGATCGGTGGCGGCACCCCAGCGGACCAGCCGGGTGTGAAGGTCGCCGCCGTTCCGGCATCGACCAACTCACGGCGGGTGTCAGCTGGGTGGCAACTGGGTACCTCCGGGGGCGTTACCGCGTGGCTGGCGATACGGGGCTGATGTGGCCACCCACGCCCTGACCAGGAGGTGAAGCTATGAGATTTCCTTCGCTGTCACGCCGGGAGGAACCGGCTCCGGCGGTCGCCGACAACGATGCCGACCGCACCGGGGCGGTGGCCACCGACACCCGTCCCGGTACTCGGCCGGCTGCGGAAGAGGAAACGGACCGGCGGTCGGGGCACCGCAGCCGGGCTGAGGCGACCGGCACGACGGCCACCGATCGGGTCCCCGCCGGACGGGACAAGACCGGCGGTGCCGCCGCCGACCGGGCCTTGGCCGGCGCGCGCGACGCCCGGACCGGCACGGGAGAGGCAGCCGCCCGGGCGGCCACGGCCCGCTCCGGCATCGCCGGTTTCCGGCGCGCCCGGGCTGCCGCGCCCGCACCGGAGCCGGCCGTCAAGCGGGGGCGCACGGTCGAGCACGACCGGGACGCTGATGCGGACCGCACCATCGGCCACGAACGCATCGTCACCGGCGACCCGAACGCGACGGTCGACCGGGAATCCGTGCCGGACGTACCGCCGATGCCCGCCGGTCCGCGACCGCGGACCAGTCTGCTGGCCACTCTCGGCCTGGTCGCCGGGGTCGCCGGGCTGCTCTTCGTCCTCACCGGGACCCTCGCCGGGTACGGCATCGGGCTCGGCGCGGCCGGCGCGGTGCTCGCCGTGCTGGGCCTGATCGCCACCCGGCGGCGACACGTGGCCGGCAAGCCCGACGCGCTGCTGGGAATCGTCTTCGGCCTCGGCGCCGTGGTCGTCGGGGTGTTGGCGATGACCGGCCAGTACGACTGGCCGACCACCGACGGCGACACGGTGGCGCGCCTGCGCGAGTGGCTCGACTCACAGCTCGTCGATCGGCTCTAGGCAGCCCCCCGGCCGACCGCCGGGCGCACACCGCCGCTCCCCAGAAACGGGACCACCGGGGAGATCTTGGACAGTTGCCGTTTTCGCGGAACGGCAACTGTCCAAGATCTGAAATGCGGCTGACCGAGGGCGGCCAACACGCAGGGTGAGCGGTACCGGGTGCACGGAAAAGCGCAGTCGGGACGATTGCGCAAGGAATCGACGCCAGGGTGGCATCAGACGCAACGAACAGCCGGCCCATGCAAGGCTCAGCGGTGGATCCTGCGGGTCTTCGGCGCATAACGTTGAGCAACGGCGCCAGCCCGTGGGCCGACGGTGGCCGGGCGCGCCCGACCCCCTGGGAGCAGGACAATGACGATGGACGCCACCCGCCAGCGCTTCCTGATGTGCCGGCCGACGTACTTCGCCGTCGACTACGCGATCAACCCGTGGATGGACCCGACCGCCCCGGTCGACACCGACCTCGCCGTCCGGCAGTGGGAGCGGCTGCGCCAGGTCTACCGGGACCTGGGTCACACCGTCGAGGAGATCACTCCGGTGCCGGGCCTGCCCGACATGGTCTTCGCCGCCAACGGCGGCACCGTGATCGACGGCCGGGCGATGGCCGTGCAGTTCCGGGACCCGCAGCGCGCCGACGAGGCACCCGCCTACCGCGCCTGGTTCGAGGCCGCCGGCTTCGAGATGTACGACCCGA
>NZ_JBFBAO010000557.1:0-3004 GCF_040682255.1 Micromonospora sp. NPDC051296
GAGTACTCGACCACGGCGTTCCTGAAGGGTCTGAAGCAGGTCGACGGTTGGAAGGACATGCCGCTGACCGCCGCCGCGCAGAAGGTTCAGGTGTCGGCGTACCCGGATCACTACGCCCAGTGGGAGCAGCAGGCCGCTGACCTGGTCGCCCAGCACTGGAACAGCTGACACACATACACAACCGACTGGCCGGCACCCCGATGGGGTGCCGGCCAGTCGGCGTCTGCGCCACCAAACTGTGAATCTTGGACAGTTACCGTCACGCGCTAACGGCAACTGTCCAAGATCTGAGCCTTCTGCCTTCCCGAAGGTCGCGACCTACGGCACTCTGCCACGCGCGAACCACAACGCGCCGGTCAGCGTGCCCCCGGCTCTATCGGGTCGAGCGGGTCGGGCGGGTCGGGCGGGTCGGGCGGGTTGAGCGCGGCGACCACGTCGCCCACCACCACGACCGCTGGTGGGCGCAGGCCGGCGGTGGCCACGTCGGTGGCCACCGCGCCGAGCGTCGAACGGATGATCCGCTGGGCGCCGGTGGTGGCCTCCTGGACCACGGCCGCCGGGGTGTCGGCCGGCCGGCCGTGGTCGAGCAGCGTGGCCGTGATCGCCGGCAGGTTCTTCAGGCCCATCAGGATCACCAGCGTGCCGCGCAGCCCGGCCAGCGCGTCCCAGCGGACCAGCGAGGCCGGCGAGTCGGGCGCGACGTGCCCGGACACCACGGTGAACTCGTGCGCCACCGCCCGGTGGGTGACCGGGATGCCGGCCGCCGCCGGGGCAGCGATCGAGCTGGTCACGCCGGATACCACGGTGACCGGCACCCCGGCCGCCGCACAGGCCAGCAGTTCCTCCCCGCCCCGGCCGAAGACGTACGGGTCGCCGCCCTTGAGCCGTACCACAAAGGCACCGGCCAACGCCCGGTCGACCAGGATCCGGTTGATCTCCTCCTGGGCCCGGGACGGGCCGTACGGGATCTTGGAGGCGTCCACCAGCTCCACGCCGGCGCGCAGCTCGTCGAGCAGCAGGCCGGGCACCAGCCGATCGGCGACCACGACGTCGGCCTCGGTGAGCAGCCGCCAACCCTTGACGGTGATCAGTTCCGGATCCCCTGGACCGGCCCCGACCAGGGCCACCCGGCCGGTTCCGCCGGTCGGGGTGTTAACAGGGGGCCCCTCCTCTACGGAATCCGTTAACAAGGGGCCCTTCCTTGCCTGCAACAGGGTGCGGACGGCGTCCCGGACGGTCATCGCTCGGCGGGGGTCGCCACCGCCGAGCACCGCCACGGTGACCGGGCCGTGCCGGGTCACCGCCGGCGTCCAGGCCGAGGCGGCCTCCCGGTCGTCGGCGCGTACGCAGAAGATGCGCCGTTCGGTGGCGGCCTCGCTGACCGAGGCCGCGGCGGCCGGGTCGTCGACGGCGACGTGCACCAGCCAGGCGCCGTCGAGATCGTCGGGGGCGAACCGGCGCGGCACCCAGCGCAGCCGCCCGGCGTCGGCGTGGGCGCGCAGCGCCGGGGTGAGTTCCGGCGCGACCAGCAGCACGTCCGCGCCCGCGTCGAGCAGCGCGGGCACCCGCCGGGTGGCGACCGCTCCCCCGCCCACCACGACGACCCGCCGACCGGCCAACCGGAGCCCGAGAGGGTACGGGTTGACACTCACGCCGGCACTCCGCTTCGCTCCGTGCCGCCGCGAGGCACCACCGCACTGAGCCTGATGGTTCGCTCGCTCACTTCTCGGCCACCCCGGCGGAGTCGAAGGTGGCCACCTCGTGCAGCACCCGGACCGCGCCGGTGACCACGGGCAGGGCCAGCAGCGCGCCGGTGCCCTCGCCCAGCCGCAGCCCGAGGTCGATCAGCGGGGTGAGGCCGAGCCGGCGCAGCGCGATCGTGGCACCGGGCTCGGCCGAGCGGTGACCGGCGACCATCGCGCCGACCGCGTCCGGGGCGAAGGCCGCCGCGGCGAGCGCGGCGGAAACCGCGATCACCCCGTCCAGCAGCACCGGTACGCGGCGCGCGGCGGCGCCGAGGACGAGGCCGGTGAGCGCGGCGTGCTCCAACCCGCCGACAGCGGCCAGCACCCCGAGCGGGTCCCCCGGGTCGGGGGTGTGCCGGCGCAGCGCGGCCCGCACCACTTCGATCTTGTGCTGGTACATCGGGTCGTCGACGCCGGTACCCCGACCGGTCGCCTCGGCGGCGTCGACCCCGGCGAACGCGGCGATCAGTGCGGCGGCCGGGGTGGTGTTGGCGATGCCCATGTCGCCGGTGAGCAGGATGCCCGCCCCGGCGTCGACCAGCTCCCCGGCGATCCGGATGCCGACCTCCACCGCCGCCCGCGCCTCGTCACGGGTCAGCGCGGCGGTGACGGTCATGTCCCGGGTGCCACGGCGGACGGTTGCGTCGACCAGCCGGGGCACCTCGGTGCCGCCCGCGCTGGCCGAATCGGCCGGGTCGTCCGGTTCCGGGGCGGGCAGCGGGCTGGCCACCCCGACGTCGACCACGGTCACCGCGGCGCCGGCCTGCCGGGCGAACGCGTTGACCACCGCGCCGCCGGCCAGGAAGTTGCCGACCATCTGGGCGGTGACCTCCTGCGGCCAGGGGGTCACCCGCTGGGCGTGCACGCCGTGGTCCCCGGCGAAGATCGCCACGGCCGCCGGGGCGGGCAGCGGCGGAGGGCACGCGCTGGCCAGGCCGGCGAGGCGTACGGACAGCTCCTCCAGAGCGCCCAGCGAGCCGGCCGGCTTGGTCAGCCGGGCCTGCAACTGCCGGGCCGCGGTCATCGCCGACTCGTCGAGCGGGCCGATCCCCGCGATCGTGGTTTCCAGCATCATGCCTCCAGGATCTCCGCCAGCACCTCGATGAACGCGTCGGTGGTCGCCCGGTCCCGCACCGCGATCCGCAGCCAGTCTGGACCGAGCCCCGGGAAGGTGTCGCCCCGGCGTACCGCCCAGCCGCGTTGGCGCAGCTCGGTCCGTATCCGGTCGGCTCCGGGCCGGTGGACCAGCACGAAGGCGC
>NZ_JBFBAO010000558.1:0-2982 GCF_040682255.1 Micromonospora sp. NPDC051296
CTGCTGGCAAGACCGCATCCCCTACGACCCCGCCCGCCACCGAGCTCTGCAGGCCGTCCTGGCGACCACCGCTTGACACAGGGCTACTCATGCCGCCGAACGGGCGTCACCTGGGGCGGTGGGCGTGGCGGTGTTCGACGCGCGGCCCTGCCAATGAGCCCATCGGTGTGGCCGCTTGGTGACTTTCAACAGGGTGCTGGTCGTTGCATGGCCTATGGGAGCATTGGCGTCATGGGGACGGTGGACGGTGATCGGCTCCTCGCGGCGTTCATGGAGACGGTGAACGTCGGCGATACCCTCACCGGAACCGTTGCGGAGGTGACACGGTCCGGGGCAGCGTTGTCGCTCGATGAATTCGTCGGCGACCCCGTCGGCTTCATCGGCTCCCTCGATTTCTCCTGGCGGTTCTTCCAGCGATCGTCCGATGACATCCTTCGGGTCGGCGACCGGGTCTCCGCCGAGGTCGTTGCTGTCGATCATTCGAGGCGACAGATTCTGCTTTCGCACTCAGCGACCGAGAATTCACAGCTGTGGGCCTTTCTCAAGGCGCTCCATCCGGGACAGCGTCTGTCCGGCACCGTTGCGGCCATCGAACGCTTCGGCGTCTTCGTGGATCTGGACGACGGTCCGAAACATCCCGCCTTCCCCGGCGTCGGCTTCATCACCATGCCTGAGCTGTCCTGGCGCAGATTCGAGGACCCGTCCGAGATCGTCTCCGCAGGACAGCGCGTCACCTGCGAATTCCTCACCTTCGACACCACCAACGGGGAGGCCCGCCTGTCGCTGCGCGCCACGCAACCTGATCCATTCCTGCACTTCGCCCACGCGTTCCAGGTGGGGCAGCTCCTTCATGGCTCGGTCACCATGCTGGCGCCCTTCGGAGCCTTCGTCCGCGTCGCGGACGGCATCGAGGGTCTGATCCACCTCAGCGCACTCTCCGCCACACCGATCGACACACCAGACCAGGCAGTCCAGATCGGCGACGAGGTCACCGTCACCATCACTGAGATCGACCTGGCGCGGCGCCGCCTCGGCCTGTCCCGCCGCTACTGATCTACTCTCATGCATTGATCACGTATCCGCTCATGGCCGCTGATAGCGCGCGAGCTGGTCGCTGCCGTCGATCTACTGCGAGCGGCGGGGTGTCGTGAGTGGCATGCAGCACTGGTGGCGGCTCGGGTCCGGGCTGCCCTGGGGGCCGACGGCGGCCCGCCGACCCAGGGCCACCGGTCAGCGGCGGCCGGTGGCCAATGCGACGAGGTACTGTCCGCCGCCCGCTTCGACGCTTGCGGTCACCGGCAGCCCGGGCACCAACCGGGAGAACCGATCGACCAGCCAATCCGCCGCCTCCTGGGCGTCCTTCTTGCTCGGACAGCGGGCAACCAACTCGCGGCCACCCTTACGTTCGAGTCGCTCGGCAACCGTGATCAGCGGCGCGGGCTCCACCACGTGCAGACGGTCCGGCCACGCGATGACCACCTTGACCGCACCCTTACGGGTGTTGCAGCCACGGTGCGCGAGTCGCTCGGCGACCTTGGCCTTCTTGTCGGCGGTGCGGCTGTCGACGCTGGGGCCACGCGGGTCGTTCACCGACATGTCGGCGTCGACCGGCTCATCGCACACCCAGCACCGCCAACTGTCACGCCTCGCGACGTCATCGAGCAGACTCATCCGAGCAAACTAGCGCGCCAGCCTCGGCGGACGACAACCCCGGGCTGCGGCGAGCACCGCCAGTCCGCAAAAGGGTGCAAGGAATCGTTCTCCTGCGCCGCCCGCCTTGACCCGCAGTGCGGTATCGCACTGTCGATGGCTCGGCACGGCCGTCCGCGTAGCCGGCGATCTGGCGTTTAAGCTCACGTTCCGATCCTGATGCTCAGCTGAGCGCCAAGCTGGCGGAATCCCAGCGCCTGCGCCACTCGACGCGACGGCTCCGGTCGCGCCCGCCACTGCGGCAGCAATTGGTTCGCCAAGCCGTCGGCGGCTGCTGCGGAGGCAACGGCACGTGCCAGCCCACGCCCACGTTGATTCGGCTTCGTAAGTACGCACATGTGGGCCACCAGCCCAGGCCAGCGTCGGTAGCCAGCCGCCGCGACAACGTGACTCCCGCGGCGTACCACGAACGCGGGGGAGGTGATATCGACCAACCCGCATTCGTCGGCGTCGTCCGCCGTGACAGAGGCCAGGAGCGTGGCGAGATCGGCATGGTCTCCAGGGACCACATCCACGGTGAGTCCGGCCGGCTGGAAGTCGCCTTCGTCGAGGTAAGCCAGGCTCGCCGGACCCAGCACCTCGGTGACCGGCAGGACGGCACGCAGCCGGTCAGCGTCGGTCAGGACCTCGACGGGCAAACCGACCAGCACCTTGCGTACAGTCTCGGCCCAGTTGTCTGCCGGCACCGTGACGATGGCGGCGTCGCCGACCGCGACGATCCCGACCCAGCCTGGTGGACAGAGACGCGATCTGCCCGAGACGGCTACGTCAACGCCGCCGTCAGCGGGAAAGGCCATCGGAACGGCAGCCATCTCAAGCCAGACCTCCCGAGCCCGAGCGAGCAACGAATCATGGGCCATGGACGCATCCTCACGCCCGGTCCAATGTTCACGCCACCGAGTTCACACCTGCCTCGGCCCGACGGCTGTTGAGACGGCGTACTGGATGATGGTTGTCGTGATCACGAGGCAGCGTGCCGTCGAACTGGCCGAAGCTCTGCTGGCCGAGCAGCAAGGCCATCAGCCGGCACTTCCCGAGCTTGCCGTCTGCGGTGTGCAGGAAATGTCTTTGGATAGTTGGTCTACTGGCAGTCTGTCGACTACCTCCGCTCCCGGGACTGCGTCCAGCAGAGCCGGGAGTTTCCGCATGTCGTCGAAGACCACCGTGTCCGGGCCCTCCAGCCGGTGCGCGGGGGTCAATCCGCCCGCGTAGCCGAAGCAGCGCATCCCGGCGGCGCGGGCCGCTTGGACTCCGTAGTGGCTGTCCTCGACC
>NZ_JBFBAO010000559.1:0-2978 GCF_040682255.1 Micromonospora sp. NPDC051296
GCCAAGCGCCGTCGGCCGTGAACGTACCGATGCTCGTAAGTATCAGTAGCAGACCGACAGCGCCAGACAGTCGACTCGTGCGACGCACGCCGCGCAGCAGGAACCGCGCGAACCGGGTATCGGGGGTGATAACCAACTCGAACGCGTTCTGGGGGCCCGCACTGCTGAGTTCTCCGTTGCCCACCTGCACCCTGTTCCCGTCGTAGATGTCGGCTTGCCGCAGCATGCCAGGTCCATGCGACCGACGTTGTCGTGAGCGACGGCGATGCGGGCTTGGCGATGAGCCCGCCGGTGGCGGCCGGTCAGGCGCGGGCTGCGGCGACGAGACGTCCGGTGCCGGCTCCGGCACCGACGTCCTGCCGTTGTCGGCGGAGGCGGGCCGCTCGGACGCCGTTGAGGATGACCGCGACCTCCGCGACCTCGTGCACCAGCACGACGCCGGCCAGCCCGAGTACGCCGAACAGCGCCAGCGGGAACAGCACGACGATGATGGCGAGGGCGAGGGCGATGTTGCCGGTCATGATGCGCCGGCCCCGCCGCGCGTGCGCGAAGGCCTCGGGGATGAGCCGCAGGTCGGTGCCGGTGAAGGCGACGGCGGCCGATTCGACAGCAGCTGCCGAACCGGTGGCGCCCATGGCGATGCCGACGGTGGCGGCGGCGAGTGCGGGCGCGTCGTTGATGCCGTCGCCGATCATCGCTGTCGGGGCGGCGGCCGTCGATTCATGAACGGCTGCGGCCTTCTCCTGCGGCAGCTGCTCGGCGCGTACGTCGGTGATGCCGACCTGGTCGGCCAGCGCCCGTGCGGTGCGGGCGTTGTCGCCGGTGAGCATCATGACGCGTACGCCCTGCTGCCGCAGCGCCCGCACCGCTTCGGCGGCCTCCGGCCGTAGCTCGTCGCGGATGCCGATCGCACCGGCCGCAGCCCCGTCGATCTCGACGAGGATGATGCTCATGCCCTGTTGTGCCATGCGGTCGACGGTCGCGGTGAGCGGGCCGGAGGGGATCCACCGTGGGCTGCCGGCCCGCACGGGCCGGCCTTCGAAGCGTCCGGCGACGCCCCGACCCGCCTGCTCCTCGACCTCCGTAACCTCCGCGGGCGCGTCCACGGCCGCGGTGATCGCCGAGGCGAGCGGGTGGGTGCTGGTGGCTTCCAGCCCCGCCGCGACGGCCAGGACAGTCGCCCGGCTGACGTCGGCCGCGGTCTCCACCGCGACCACTTCCGGGCGGTTGCGGGTCAGCGTCCCGGTCTTGTCGATGGCGACCCGACCGATCGTGCCGAGGTGTTCGAAGGCCGCGCCCGACTTGATGACGATGCCGAGCTTGCTCGCCGAACCGATCGCCGAGATGACGGTGACCGGTACCGCGATCGCCAGTGCACACGGGGAGGCCGCGACCAGCACGACAAGGGCCCGCTCCAGCCACAGGCCCGGATCACCGAACACTGCGCCGAGCAGCGCCACCGACGCCGCGGCGACCAGCACGACGGGTACCAGGGGCCGGGCGATCCGGTCCGCCAGCCGAGCGCGCTCGCCCTTCTTGGCATGTGCCTCCTCGACCAGTCGCACGATCGTGGTCAGGGAGTTGTCTCGACCGTCCGCGGTCGCCTCGATGTGCAGGCTGCCGGACCCGTTCACCGATCCGGCCAGCACGGCTTCGCCCGGGCCGACCTCCACCGGGATGGACTCGCCGGTGACCGCCGAGGTGTCGACGCTGGACCGGCCGCGGACCACGACGCCGTCGGTGGCGATCCGTTCGCCGGCACCCACGACCAGGATGTCGAAGGTACGCACCTCGACGGCGGGGACGGTCACGTCACCGGTCAGCCGTGACAGCCGTGCGGTCTCGGGGATCAACGACAGCAGCGCCCGCAGCCCGTGGCGGGCCCGGTCCATCGCCCGTTCCTCCAGGGCCTCGGCGATCGAGAACAGGAACGCCAGGGCCGCTGCCTCCCCGATGTGGCCCAGCGCGACCGCGCCCACCGCGGCGATCGTCATCAGCAGGACGACGCCGACCTTCCCGCGGAGCAGCCTCCGCACCGCGCCCGGGACGAACGTCCACGCCCCGGCGAGCAGGCCGCCGGCGAGGAGCATCGTCGCTGCCGCGTCCGGGCCCCCGACCCACCCCGTCAGGTACCCGGCGAGAAGCGCCACACCGGACACGGCGGGTAGCAGCAGGATGCGGTCTCGCCACCACACCGGCATGGCCTCATGGTCGTGGCGCTCACCCGGGGCGCAGCAGTGGTCGAACTCCGCCGGCACGCCGGGCGCCTCGTCGGGACCGCAGCACTCCCGGCTCATCGGGCCCGGTCTGCACTGGTCAGCATTCGCCTGACCATACATCAGACGCTGAACTATTCGTGAGATGCTGCGCAAACCCGCGAGAGCTGAAGGCGCAGCCGCTTATTGGGGCGGGAATCAGTCGCGCAGCCACTGGTTGGACGCTCATCTCGTTGGTACTGTCGCCCGATGCCGACGGATTTCGAAGCTGACAGCGTCGACCGCTCCCGCCTTGCGGGGCTGCTGGAGCGGGAGCGGGCCGCCTTCGTCGACCGGCACCCCCGGTCGGCCGCCGCGTACGCCGGCGCCGGGCACCTGTTCGGCAAGGTGCCGATGACCTGGATGAACAAGAACGCGGCCGGCTTTCCGGTGTACGTGGACCGGGCCCGTGGGGCCCGGCTCACCGACATCGACGGAAACGACTACCTCGACTTCTGCCTGGGCGACACCGGGGCGATGGCCGGACACTCCCCGGCTCCGGTGGTCGCCGCGGTCACCCGGCGGCTGGCCGACCTCGGCGGAGCGGCCACGATGCTGCCCACCGAGGAGGCGGCGACGGTCGGGGCCGAGCTGAGCCGCCGCTTCGGGCTACCCGCCTGGAGTTTCACGCTGACCGCCACCGACGCCAACCGGTGGGCGATCCGGCTGCTGCGCGCCGTCACCGGCCGTCCGCGCATCCTGGTCAACAGCTACTGCTACCAC
>NZ_JBFBAO010000560.1:0-2977 GCF_040682255.1 Micromonospora sp. NPDC051296
ACCGCGACCATGAAACGCGCGATCAGCTTTCGCCGCACGAGACCCCCGTATAGTCAAGATCAGCTATTACCGAACTTGAGAGGATAGGTGTGCGGTCGCGGCGGGCAAAGGCCCTGGAGGCTCGCGATCATCATCCTTTCGTACGAGATCCCGCGTACGGCGGCACGGGTCCTGGCGAGGTGAGCGGCTGGTCGCCTGCATCGCCTCGGCGGGCACCCGGAGCGCCTCGGGCCACCGAAACCGCGTTGCCGTCGGGCCGGCATCCACCAAGGATGACGCCATGGCTTCGACCAGCGAGGACAACATCTGCCCAGCTCCCCTCGACGGCCGCGCCGGGATCGACGCCGCGCTGGTGAAGCGCCTGGTCGCGGCACAGTTTCCACAGTGGAGCGGCCTGCCGGTGACCCCGGTGGAGGTCGACGGGTGGGACAACCGGACGTACCGCCTGGGCGAGGAGTTGACCGTACGCCTGCCCACCGCACCCGGCTACGCCCCCGCCGTGGCCAAGGAGAACGAGTGGCTGCCCCGGCTGGCACCCGAACTGCCGGTCGCCATTCCGCCGATCCTGGGCCTAGGCGAACCCGGCGAGGGGTACCCCTTCCCGTGGTCGGTACGCGGCTGGCTGCCGGGCACCACGGCCGACCGGGGACGGATCGACGACCTGCCGCAGTTCGCCGTCTCGGTGGCCGAGTTCCTCCGTGCCCTAATTCGTTGCGACCCCACCGGCGGCCCGCTGGCCGGGGACCACAGCTGCTACCGGGGCGCCTCGCCAGCCCACTACGACGAGGAAACCCGCCGTCTCCTGGCCGCGCTGGTCGGTCACGTCGACGTGACCCGGGCCGCCGCCGTCTGGGAGGCCGCCCTGACCGCCGAGTGGCAGAGCCAGCCGGTGTGGTTCCACGGCGACCTCGCGGTGGGGAACCTGCTGGTCGTGGACGGGAAGTTGAGCGCCGTCATCGACTTCGGCACGTCCGGCGTGGGTGACCCGGCCTGCGATCTGGTGATCGCCTGGACGATGCTCTCCGGCGACAGCCGCCAGGCGTTCCGGCAGGCGGTCGGGCAGGACGACGGCACCTGGGCGCGGGCCCGCGGCTGGGCCCTGTGGAAGGCCCTGCTGCTGGTGCAGCAGAACCTCGGCACCAACCCGGCGCTGGCCGCCGTCAACCACCACGTGATCGCCGAGGTCCTGGACGAGCACGACCGCATCGGCCAGGTGAGCGTCTGGCAATAGGACTGGCGTGACTGCGGCGTGCCCTGCCTCGCCGCCACCGCCCTATTGCCGGCCGCTCCGAGGCATAGACCTTGGTATACGGCGAAGTCGACCGGTGGCAGTTCCCCCCGGACCACTGTGGCTGGACCGTGGAGGGATGACGCAGCACGGGGAGCAGCAGGCAGCCGTTGGCCCTACCCGGGAGCCCGCACGCCGACGGCTCGCGCCGGTCGTCGCGCTCCTGCTGCTCGCGCCCTGGGCGGCCGAGTGCTCGTGGGGCGGGTTCGCCGGCAGCGACATGCTGCTGGTCGTGGTCGTCCTGGCCCCGATGTACGGCGGCGCGGCCGTGCTGATCCGTGAGGCGGCCCGGCGTACCGGCGGCGGCTGGCCCATGATCGTGCTGCTCGCGGCCGGCTTCGGCGTGTTCCAGGCGGGGCTGGTCGACCAGTCGCTGTTCAATCCCGACTTCCTCGCCGACACGGAGTTCGCCGAGCTCCAAGCAGCGGACGGCACCCGCCTGCCGGTGCTTGGCATCAGCGCGCAGGAGGCGGTCGGCTTCCTGGGCAACCACGTGGCGTTGAGCATCTGCGCACCGATCGCCTTCGTCGAGTCGTACCTCTCCCCAGCCCGCCGCCCGCGGCCGTGGCTGCGGGCGCCCGGCCTGGTCGCCGTGGCCGTCCTCTACCTGTTGGGCAGCCTGCTCATCTTCACCGACGACACCGGGCGCAAGGGTTTCCTGGCCAGCCCCGGGCAGTTGGCGGGGGCGGCGGCGACGGTCGTCGTCCTGATCACGGTGGCCGCGCTGCCCCGGTGGCGGCGCCGGATTCGCCCGGCACCTGCGGGCGCGCCCCACCCGGGTTGGCCCGGGTTGCTGGTGCTGGTCGCCTACCTGGGGGTGAACATGCTGTCCGGGTGGTTCCAGGTCGCCGCCGCGGTCGTCGTCATCTCGGTGCTGGTGGCGGTGCTCGCCCGCTGGTCCGGTCGGACCGGATGGGGGCAGCGGCACGTCCTGGCCGGTGCCGGAGGGGCGCTCACGGGGGCGGCCGTTCTCGCGTACCTGGTGCCCTCGTACGCGCCGGCCTCGCCCGAGCAGGCCCTGGCCAGCGACGTGGTGGTGAGTGTGCTCGCGGTCGCCCTGCTCACCGGCGCGTACGTGCGACTGGGCCGCTACCGCGGGTAGGTAGCGAGTGGTTAAAAAGGGGCCCTTCCTCTACCGGAGGCGTTAACAGGGGGCCCTTCCTTACACCGGCAGCTCGGGGCCGTGGTCGAGGAGGGGGGCGAGCAGGTCGCCGTGCTCCTCGATCCGGTCCAGCACCTCGGCGGCGGTGTACGGGCGGGTCGCCGGCCGCTTGCCCGCCGCACCGGCGGAAACCTCGTCCCAGGTCAGCGGCGCGGAGACCGACGGCACCGGCTGGGCGCGCAGCGAGTACGGCGCGACGGTCGTCTTCGCCGCGTTGTTCTGGCTCCAGTCGATGAACACCTTCCCGGGCCGAAGGTTCTTCGCCATCTTCGAGAGGACCAACTTGGGATGCTCGCGCTCCAGTTCCTGGGCGATCCGCCGCGCGTATGCCGACACGTCGTCGGCGGACTGGGTACCGGCGATCGGGCAGCACAGCTGCATGCCCTTCTTGCCCGAGGTCTTCGGGTAGGAGTCGACCCCGTCGGCCGCCAGCCGGTCCCGCAGCAGCAGCGCCACCTGGCAGCACTGCCGCAGCGCCGCCGGCGCTCCCGGGTCCAGGTCGACCACCATCAGGTCCGGCTGCTCGC
>NZ_JBFBAO010000561.1:0-2929 GCF_040682255.1 Micromonospora sp. NPDC051296
GCTCGCCGCCAAGGTGCCTGACGCGATCAAGGCCGACGGCGTGATCAAGGTGGGCCGGGTGGCCCGCCGCGACGCCGGAACGACGATCAGCTACCGAAGAAGACCTCGGCCTCGGCGTACCGCTCCAGCGGGACGGTCTTCAGCTCGCGGGTGGCCTCGGCGAGCGGAACGCGGACGATGTCCGTGCTCTGCATCGCGACCATCTTGCCCCAGTCGCCCTCGTGCGCGGCGTCGATCGCCTGGAGACCCAGCCGGGTGGCGAGCACCCGGTCGAACGCGGTCGGGGTGCCGCCGCGCTGGATGTGCCCGAGCACGACCGTGCGGGCCTCCTTGCCGGTCTTGGCCTCCAGCTGCTCGGCCAGCCACTGGCCGATGCCGCCGAGACGGACGTGACCGAACGCGTCCAGCTCCTGGTTGTGCAGCACCATCTGCCCCTCGAGCGGGTGGGCGCCCTCGGCGACCACGACGATCGGGGCGTACTGGTGCTGGAAGCGCTTCTCGACGTAGCCGGCGACCTGCTCGACGTCGAACTGCCGCTCGGGCAGCAGGATCACGTTCGCGCCACCGGCCAGGCCGGCGTGCAGGGCGATCCAGCCGGCGTGCCGGCCCATCACCTCGACCACCAGGGTGCGGTGGTGGCTCTCGGCGGTGGTGTGCAGCCGGTCGATCGCCTCCATCGCGATGTTGACCGCGGTGTCGAAGCCGAAGGTGTAGTCGGTGGCGCCGAGGTCGTTGTCGATGGTCTTCGGCACGCCGATGACGTTGACGCCCAGCTCGTGCAGCTTGGTGGCGACGCCGAGGGTGTCCTCACCGCCGATGGCGATGAGCGCGTCGACGCCCTGCGCGGCCAGGTTCTCCTTGATCCGCTGGACGCCGTTCTCGATCTTGAAGGGGTTGGTCCGGGAGGAGCCGAGGATCGTGCCGCCGCGCGGCAGGATCCCGCGGACCTCCGCGATGCCCAGCGGACGGGACAGCCCCTCCAGCGGGCCCTTCCAGCCGTCCCGGAAACCCACGAATTCATGGCCGTAGCTGGCGACACCCTTGCGGACCACCGCCCGGATGACCGCGTTGAGACCTGGGCAGTCGCCGCCGCCGGTGAGCACGCCGATACGCATGATCTGCTCATCCTCCTGGGGAGCATCTGGTCAAGCCCGATCAAGCCCCAGGATATGTGTCAGGTCAGACCTCGGCACCGTTGCCGGCCCGGGGCGGGCCGTCACTGCGCACTGTAGTCGCCGCGGCGTGACACCTGACACCGCGGCCCCCGCTACCGGCCGGTAGCCGAGCGCATCGAACCACCCACGGCGGAACAGAACGGGCCAAAACTACGAACCGGTCATCGCCCGCCACCGGGCCAGGTTGTGCCGGGCGTCGACCAGGGCGTCGTGTCGGGCGGCGTCGGCGCTCGGCAGCCGCGGTCGCCCACGGTCGTCCCACAGCTGCCGCAGCTCCTTGGTGAACCGGGGGATCTCCCGGGGCAGGGCCGGCATCGCACCCCACAACTGCGCCAGCGCCAGATGGTCGTACGCGGCGTACCAGGCCCACAGCTCCAGCTCCTCGCCGGGACGGTCCCGGATCGGCTCGACGAGGAAGTCGTACAGCTCGTCGCGGATGCGCTCGCGGGACCGCCAGGACCGGTCGGCCGGGGAGGGCAACTTGTCCAGCACGTTGCGACGGACCCAGGGCACCGCCCGGGACGCGTCGAACTCGGTGGAGACCGCATAGAACTCGCGGTCGTACTCATCGACGACGCCGATCGAGACCAGCTCGACGGTCCGGCCGTCCTCGATGAACTCACAGTCGTAGAAGTAGCGGTAAGCCATTCCCGCCATCCTCTCCGACGCCCGCCCCAGCGTGGCGGGCGGGGCAACCAGCCCGGGAGCGCTTCCATGAATCTCGACACGGCGACATCCCCAGCTCGAAGCTGTCACGGAAGTGATTTGAGGGGTGTACAGCACGCGACCGGACCGTCATGATCTGATGTGTTACCGCTGCCGGACGCCGAACGGGTGTCAGACCACCTCGTCAGGGGCCGCCAGGCTCACCCGGTGAGCGAGTTGGGGTCCTTTACCGGGGAGGGGTGGGGCCGTGGAGATGCGCCTGCCGGAGCCGGGCGACGCGCTCACGGGTGTCGAGATGTTCGCCGGGCTGGAGCCCGAGGTACGCCAGCGGGTGATCGCCGCGGCGGTGCCCCGGACGTACCGCAAGGGTCAGCTGCTGTTCGTGGAGAACGACCCGGGCGAGTCGCTGATCGTGCTACGCCGGGGGGCGGTGGCCGTGTTCCGCACCGCGCCGACCGGCGAGCGGGCCGTGCTGTCGGTTATCCGACCGCCCGATGTGCTCGGCGAGGTCTCCCTGCTGGACGCCTCCACCCGCTCCGCCTCCGCCGAGGCGATCGAGGACTGCACCGCCCTGGCGCTGTCCCGGGGCGCCTTCATGGAGCTGGTCCACTCGAACCCGCGCATCCTCGACGCGGTGATGCGCTCCCTCGGCGCGCTCATCCGCCGGCTGACCGAGCAGAACGCCGACCACGTCTTCCTCGACCTGCCCGGCCGGGTCGCCAAGACGCTGGTCCGGCTCGCCGGCGAGAGCCAGGCTCCGATGATCACCATCGAGCTGAACCAGAGTCAGCTCGCCGAGATGGCCGGCGGCTCCCGGCAGAGCGTCAACCAGGCGATCGGGTCGTTCGCCAACCGGGGCTGGCTGCGCACCGAGGGTCGGCGGATCGTGGTCACCGACGTCCCGGCGCTGCGGCGCCGCGCGGGCATGAACGAACGCTGAGGAACAGTCTCTAGAACGACGCGGGCGGGGGGGGGGGGGGGGGCCCCCCCCCCCCCCCCCCCCCCCCGCGGGGGGGGGGGGGGGGGGGGGGGTGGACTCCAAGCACCCCCCCGCCCGCCCCCCCCCGCGGCACGGCGGCAAAAACCGC
>NZ_JBFBAO010000562.1:0-2925 GCF_040682255.1 Micromonospora sp. NPDC051296
CGACCTCGACGAGCCCACCGTGGCGCCGCTGCTCGCCACGCTGGGACGGACCCTCGACTCGTTCGTGGAGATCGGGCTCGGCTACCTCTCGCTCGACCGCCCTTCAGGCACGCTGTCCGGCGGCGAGGCGCAGCGCACCAAGATGATCCGCCACCTCGGCTCCTCGCTGACCGACATCACCTACGTCTTCGACGAACCCACCATCGGTCTGCACCCCCACGACATCCAGCGGATGAACAGCCTGCTGCTGCGGCTGCGGGACAAGGGCAACACGGTGCTGGTCGTGGAGCACAAGCCGGAGACCATCGCGATCGCCGACCACGTCGTCGACCTCGGCCCCGGCGCCGGCACGGCGGGCGGCGCCGTCTGCTTCGAAGGCACCGTCGACGGCCTGCGGGCCAGCGACACCCTCACCGGCCGCCACCTCGGCGACCGGACCACCCTCAAGAAGACGGTACGCAAGCCCACCGGCACGCTGGAGATCCGCGGCGCGAAGACGCACAACCTGCGCGACGTCGACGTCGACATCCCACTCGGGGCGCTGGTCGTCGTCACCGGCGTCGCCGGCTCCGGCAAGAGCTCGCTCGTGCACGGGTCGATCCCCGCCGGCGCCGGTGTGGTGTCGGTCGACCAGGGCGCGATCCGCGGCTCACGACGCAGCAACCCGGCGACGTACACCGGACTGCTCGACCCGATCCGCAAGGCGTTCGCGAAGGTCAACGGCGTGAAGCCGGCGCTGTTCAGCCCCAACTCCGAGGGCGCGTGCCCCAACTGCAACGGCGCCGGGGTCGTCTACACCGACCTGGCGATGATGGCCGGCGTCGCCACCGTCTGCGAGGTGTGCGAGGGGAAGCGGTTCCTGGCGTCGGTCCTGGAGTACCACCTCGGCGGCCGCGACATCAGCGAGGTGCTCGCGATGTCGGTGACCGAGGCCGAGGAGTTCTTCGGCGCAGGCGAGGCGCGTACGCCGGCCGCGCACGCGATCCTCGGCCGGCTCGCCGCTGTCGGCCTCGGCTACCTCAGCCTCGGCCAGCCGCTCACCACGCTGTCCGGCGGCGAACGGCAGCGGCTCAAGCTGGCCACCCACATGGCCGAGAAGGGTGGCGTCTACGTCCTCGACGAGCCGACCGCCGGCCTTCACCTCGCCGACGTCGAGCACCTGCTCGGCCTGCTCGACCAGCTCGTCGACGCCGGCAAGTCGGTCATCGTGATCGAGCACCACCAGGCGGTCATGGCGCACGCCGACTGGATCATCGACCTCGGGCCCGGGGCCGGCCACGACGGCGGCCGGGTCATCTTCGAGGGCACACCCGCCGACCTCGTCGCCGCCCGTTCCACGCTCACCGGCGAACACCTCGCGGCCTACATCGGTGTCCCTTCAGCCTGAGCCACCTGAACCGCCCCTGACCTGTGCCGGCTCAAGATAGCGAGGCATGCTCGTCGCACGAGCAGGCGGTGGGGCGGCGCGCACCTTGCCACACCGCCCCACCGCTTGTCCTATATGTCGTCCAGGTGACCGGGCCCGGCGGCCCGGTCACCACGGCTACCGCTTGCCGAGTACGAGCTGCCGGTCACCGGGGAGGCAGAACTCCCCGGTGAAGAAGGTGCTGCCGGGGACGCACCGCCACATGCTCGGGTTCGTGTAGCTCGGCGCCTCCCGTACCGCCGTCGCCTGTTCGAGGGCGTACCCGGCGGCGAGCAACTTCGCCTCGCTGAACGCCGTACCCACGAAGGTGACGCCGATCGGGTTGCGACCCGCCGAGCTTTCGGCGACGCCGTACCCGCCCGGGACGGTGAGCAGCGGGTAGCCGGCGCGGTCGGCGTACCCGATGGCGGCGTTGCCGCTGGGCACCATGATCGCGTCGAAGTCGTCGCTCGGGTCGTCGGGTGTCCCGTTGGCGAGCACCGTGTCGATCACCGCCCGGTTCGTGGCCCGGCCGGCCGCGAGGTCCGCGGCGTACGCCGCGGCGGTCTGCGGGTCGGACAGATCCACCGCCTGCGCGGCCAGCAACTCGCCCTGCTGGTACTTGAGACCCTCCACCGGGTTGGCGGTGTTGTAGTCGATGATCTCCCGCAGCGACCGGGCGCCGGGACCGATCAGGCCGGCCAGGTAGGCGTTGAGGTCGCGCTTGAACTCGGTGGAGACCACGCTCGCCGGGTTGGGGCTCGGCGTGCTGAGCGTCACCACCGCCGTGGTCGCGCCCTGGGCCTGCAGCGTGCTGACCATCGTCGAGTACGGTGCCGCCGTGCTCGACAGGACAGCGATCCGCTTGCCCTGCAACGCGTTCGTCGACAGGCCCGCCGTGTAGTCCGCCCCGACCGTGCCGGCCGTCGCCGGGTCGGTGGGGTCGGCGCCGGTGATGGCGGTGAGCCCGGTGGCGACGTCGTATACGGTCCGGCCGATCGGGCCGGGGGAGTCCTGCGACCTGGCCACCGGCAGCACGCCGGTACGGCTCACCAGCCCGACGGTCGGCTTGAGGCCGACCACACCGGCGACCGCCGCCGGGCCGATGAGCTGGGCGGTGTCGGTCGACGTCTCCATGCCGATGGTGATGGCCGCGAGGCCGGCTGCGGTCGCGCCGGCCGATCCGCCGGACGAGCCGGCGGGAGTCTTGTCGGTGTCGGAGGGCAGGAGGACCTGGCCGCCGAGCGACGAGTATCCCTCGGGCAGGTTCGCGTCGAACACACCGTTGAGTTCGGTGACGTTCGTCTTACCGAGCACGATGGCGCCGGCCGCCTTCAGCTTGGCCACGATCGTCGAGTCGGCCTTCGGCTTGGCCTTCTGCAGGGCGATCGATCCGCCGCTGGTCGGCATTCCGGCCACGTCGATGGAGTCGTCGAGCAGCACCGGGATGCCGTACAGCGGCCCGGTGGTGCCCTTCTTCCGCCGGTCCCGGTCCGCGGCCTTCGCGTCCTTGATGGCGT
>NZ_JBFBAO010000563.1:0-2849 GCF_040682255.1 Micromonospora sp. NPDC051296
CCGGCGACGCGGGGGAGTTGGTAGGCTGGGCCCGGCGCGGATCAACCGCGCGATCCGGGTACGAGGAGCGAGACATGCTGACGGGGGACGACGACATCTCGGGGTGAGCGGCCCCACCGCCTGCCGGCCGGTGCCGGGGCGGCCCCTCCTGTCGTAGCCCTGTCTGCCTGACCGGGGCGCCGGTCGCGTCCCCGGCTTCCTTCCCGAGGTCTCTCTGTCATGTCCGACGTCTGCGTCGTCTGCACCAACCTGTCCTTTTCCTGGCCCGACGACACCCCGGTGTTCCGGGACCTCTCCTTCACCGTGCCGCCCGGCCGCACCGGTCTGGTCGCGCCGAACGGCGCCGGCAAGACCACCCTGCTGCGGCTGATCGCCGGTGAGCTGACCCCGACCGGCGGCGGGGTGACCGTCGAAGGCGTGCTCGGCTACCTGCCGCAGAACCTGCCCCTGGCCGGGGACCTGACCGTGGCCGAGGTGCTGGGGGTCGCCCCGGCGCTGGCCGCGCTGCGGGCGATCGAGGCCGGCGACGCCAGCGAGGAGAACTTCGCCGCGATCGGGGACGACTGGGACGTCGAGGAGCGCAGCCACGCCGAACTCGACCGGCTCGGCCTGGGCGACGTCGCCCTGGACCGGCCCCTGCACACCCTCAGCGGCGGTCAGGTGGTCTCCCTCGGGCTGGCCGCGCAACTGCTCCGGCGCCCAGACGTGCTGCTGCTCGACGAACCGACCAACAACCTCGACATCGACGCCCGGCACCGGTTGTACACGGTGCTGGAAAACTGGTCCGGGTGCCTGTTGCTGGTCAGCCACGACCGGATGCTGCTGGACCGGATGGATCGCATCGCCGAACTCGACGGCGGCCAGCTGCGCCTGTTCGGCGGGAACTTCACCGCGTACGAGGAGGCGGCGCGGGCGTCCCGGGAAGTGGCGGAGCGCAACGTGCGCAGCGCCGAGCAGGAGGTCAAGCGGGAGAAGCGGGAGATGCAGCAGGCCCGTGAGCGGGCCGAACGCCGCGCCGGCAACGCCGCCCGCAACCTCGGCAACGCCGGCCTGGCCCGGATCGTCGCCGGTGGGCTCAAGCGCAGCGCGCAGGAGTCGGCCGGCCGGGCCCAGCAGGCGCACGCCAGCCGGGTCAGCGACGCGCAGGGCCGGCTCGACGAGGCCAGCCGGGCGCTACGGGAGGACCAGACGCTGACGCTGGAACTGCCGGAGACCGACGTACCCGCCGGCCGGACCGTGGTCGAGGGCCAGCGGATGCAGGTACGGCACGGCAACCTGCCGCTGTTCGCCGCAGACGGTGTCGAGCTGACCATCCGAGGCCCGGAGCGGATCGCGTTGACCGGGTCCAACGGCGCCGGCAAGTCCACCCTGCTGCGCCTGCTGCACGGCGACCTCGAACCGGCCAGCGGGCAGGTACGCCAGGCCGACGGCCGGGTGGCCTACCTGTCCCAGCGCCTGGACCTGCTCGACCTCGACCGTACGGTGGCGGAGAACCTCGCCGCGTACGCCCCCGAGCGCCCGCTGGCCGAGCGGATGAACCTGCTGGCCCGGTTCCTTTTCCGCGGTGCCCGCGCCCACCTGCCGGTCGGCGTCCTCTCCGGCGGCGAGCGCCTACGCGCCACGCTGGCCTGCGTCCTCTACGCCCAGCCGGCGCCGCACCTGCTGCTGCTCGACGAGCCCACCAACAACCTGGACCTGGTCAGCGCCGGCCAGTTGGAGAACGCGCTGAACGCCTACCGGGGAGCTTTCGTGGTGGTCAGCCACGACGAACGCTTCCTGCACGACATCGGCGTGCAACGGTGGTTGCGCCTCGACGGCGGCACCCTGCGCGAGATCCCCGCACCCGTCGCCGGATGAGGCCTCTCCCGGTCAAGGGGGACCGGCCTTCCGGTGTCCGGCCGCGCTGTCGGCCGGCTCCGGGGCGTCCGAGCCGACGACGTAGCGCCGCAGGGTGACTGGAGCGCCGTTCGGGGCGGTCCAGCCGGCGGCGACGGTCGCGGTGTGCCGCCAGCCGTCGCGCTCGTACAGCGCGACGGCTGGCGACCGCTGGTGGTCGACGACCTCCAGCGTCAGGTCGGTGCCATGCCGGGCGGCCCACCGCCGCGCCTGCCGGAGCAGGGCGGTGCCGACCTGGCGGCGGCGGAAGGCGGGTGCCACGAACAGCCGGGCGACCTCCGCCGCCCCGGCCTCGCCACCGGTCGGCAACGCATGGTGCACCGCGAGGTGCCCAACCACCCCTGCGCCGCCGGCCTCGGCAATCCACGCGTGGTGCTGCTCCGGCGGGCACAGCCAGCGGTACGGATCGGCGGGCCAGTTGAGCGGATAGCCGTCGTGACCGTGCACCACGGCCAGGAGGTCGACGCATCCGGGCAGGTCGGAATGCTTGCGGTCGCGGATGACGAGCGAGGTCACCACCCCATTCTCCGCCGCCGCCGGCGGGGCCGACTCGCGACGTGACTGGCTGCCGTCAGAACTGGCTCAGGATCAGCCCGGCCGAGCGGGGGTCACCGTCGTGGACCAGCGACTCGAAGGCGCCGACGTCGTCGAAGGCGAACGCGTACGCCTTTCCGTCGCGCATGTTGGCGTGGATGATCCGGGCGTAGTGGTTGGTGGGGTTGTTGCGGTAGAACTCGGCGGCGTTCGTGCTGGGCTGGGTGTGGATGGTGCCGAGGGTGCCCCGGTTCAGCGCGGCGCACAGCGTCCGGGAGATCGGGCCGACGACCTGGTCGTTGGGGGCGGGCAGATCACCGTCGCAGCCCCAGACGCTGGCCGACGAGGGCCGGTTGAACGCGGCGACGACCTGGCCGGCGCTGTTGGTGAAGGTCATGACCGTGCCCGAGGTCCGCCCG
>NZ_JBFBAO010000564.1:0-2841 GCF_040682255.1 Micromonospora sp. NPDC051296
CAGGCGCGCCTGTTGGATGTGCAGTGGGTGGGGTTGGCGGAGATCCAGCAGGTGGTGGGGCTGGGAGCGTTGTTCGACACCGCCATGGTCTTCGACAACTACCCGCTCGACACCGAGTCTCTGTTTGCCATGGTGGACTCGTTCCGGGTGGTAGGCGCCGACGCCATCGACGTGACGCACTACCCGCTCGCCCTGGTGGTGCTGCCCGGCGGCGAGCTGCGGTTCCGCCTCGACTACCGGCCCGACGTCTTCGACGACGCCACCGCCGCCGGCATCGCCGACCGCTTCCAGCGCATCCTCACCGCGATCGGCGACGACCCCGACCAGTACGTGGGCAATGTCGACGCCCTCCGGGACGGTGAGGCCCGGCGCGTGCTCGCCGCGCTGCCTCCGATCGATGGCGCCGCTCCGGTCGTGACCGTGCCAGAGCTGTTCTGGGCGCAGGTGGAGCGCACGCCGCACGCGCCCGCGCTGTTCGGCGCCGAGGGCGTGCTCGACTACGCGGCGCTCGGCGCCCGGGTCGACGTGCTGACTCGCGTCCTGGTGACCCATGGCGCGGGGGCGGAGCGGGCAGTGGCGATCGCCCTGCCCGCCGGGCCGGAGTACGCGGTCGCCGTGCTGTCGGTGCTCGCGGCCGGTGCCGCGGTCATGCCCCATCAGTCCGATCTCGCCGTGCTGAGGGTCGTGCCCGCCGGCTCGGACACGGTAGCGCTTGCCGAGGCAGGTGAACCCGGCCCGGCGGTGCTGGTCGAGGTGGTGGCGCTCGCTGGGCCCGGTGATCCCGAGCAGGTGGCCACCAAGCCTCGGCCGCAGCAGGCCGCCTGCGTCTGGCCCGGCGAACCGGCCGTCGTGATCGATCATCGCGCCCTGGCACATGCGGTGTCGGGCCAGCCGACGCCGGCGGGCGTTGCCATCTTCGATGGAGCGTCCTCGGCCGGCGCGCTGATCGGCACCCTGCTGGCGCCACTGACCAGCGGCGGTGCGGTGGCTTTCCACGTACCGGAGGACCGCCTGGCCCACCGCCGGGTGAGCCCTGGCCAGCTCGCGGCGATGGCCGACGCGGACCTGCCGACCGGCCGGCTGGTCGTGGCCGGCGAACCCGTGGTCGGCGCCGCTCTCGACCGGTGGCTCGGCGACCTGCCGTGGGCAGCGGTCGAGGTCGCCTACGGCAGCCCGGAGACCACAGGCGACTGCGCCATCTGGCCGACCGACGTGACCGGTTCGGCCGAGACGGCTGTGCTGGGCGTACCGGTCGGCACCGCCCGCCACCACCTGCTCGATCACGCCCTGCGCCCGGTGCCCGACGGTGTCGCCGGCCAGCTCTACATCGGTGGCGACGCTCTGGCCCGCGGCTACCGCGACCAGCCCGGCAGCACGGCGACCCGGTTCGTCGCCGACCCGTTCGGCGCACCCGGCCTCCGGCTGTACCGCACCGGGGACCTGGCACGGCGCCGCTCCGACGGTCGGCTCGAACTGATCCGTGGCAGCCTGGAGGCACCCGTCGCGCCCGACCACCGCCGGGTGGTGGCAGCCCTACTCGCCCGGCCCGACGTGGCCGACGCCGTGGTGACCGGCACCGACCCGGCCGTCGCGCACGTGGCCCACGCCGGCACCGCCCCGGACCCCGCCGCAGTACGCCGAGACCTGCTCGCCGCGCTGCCTGAGGCGATCGTCCCGCGCGCCGTACTGGTGCACGATGCGCTGCCGCTCACCCCGTCCGGCTACTACGACTGGGCTGGGCTGGCGGCTGCCGCCGAGGCGGCGACCATCGTGAAATCCGAGATCGCGACCCGGCACCACCCCCGCACCGAGATTCTGCGTGGCGTGTTCGCCGAGGTGCTCGGCGGTAAGCCGGTCGGCGTCGATGACAGTTTCTTCGAGTTGGGCGGGCATTCGCTGTCCGCCGTCCGGCTGGCTGGCCGGATCCGGCAGGTGCTTGGCGTGCAGGTTCCCATCCGGCGGCTGTTCGACGCACCCACCCCGGCCGCGCTCGCCGCCGTCCTGGAACCGGGCGCCGACCGCCAGGCCCCGCTGGCGCCGGTGCCACGCCCACCGGCCGTGGCGGCCTCGTCCGCGCAGCGGCGGTTGTGGGTACTGCATCAGATGGCGGAGACGGGACCGGCCTACAACGTGCCGGCCGCGCTGCGCCTGGCCGGCGACCTGGACGCGCCGGCCCTGCGCGCTGCGCTGGCCGACGTGGTGGCCCGGCACGAGAGCCTGCGCACGGTCTTCCGGCAAGGTGAGGACGGCCCGGAGCAGGTGGTGCTGGACCGGGCTCAGCCGGAACTGTTCGAACTCGCCGTTGACGAGGCGGCCCTGCCCGAGCGGCTGCGGGCGGCGGCGCGCTACGGCTTCGATCTGGCGACCGAGATTCCGATCCGGGCCTGGCTGTTCGGGGTAGGCCCGGCCGAGCACGTGCTGTTGCTGCTGGTGCACCACATCGCTGGCGACGGTTGGTCGATGCCGATCCTGATCCGCGACCTCGCCTCGGCTTACCGGGCCCGGCACGACGGCCGGCAGCCCGCGTGGGCGCCGCTGCCGGTGCAGTATGCCGACTTCACGCTGTGGCAGCAGCGGGCACTGGGCTCGGAGGACGACCCGGACAGTGTGGTCTCCCGCCAGTTGGCGTACTGGACCGAGGCGCTCGCCGGCCTGCCCGAGGAACTGTCGCTGCCGACCGACCGCCCTCGGCCGGCAGTCGCCTCTTACCGCGGTGACACCGTCGACGTGTACATCCCGGACGATTTGCACGAGGGTCTCGTGGAACTGGCCGGTCGGGCGCACGTGACGGTGTTCATGGTGGTGCAGGCGGCGCTCGCGGCGCTGCTGACCCGGCTGGGT
>NZ_JBFBAO010000565.1:0-2834 GCF_040682255.1 Micromonospora sp. NPDC051296
CACCCACACCCCGAACCCGGCCGACCGACCGACACCGGGCCAACCCCGCCTGCCCAAAACCCGTCGCAGTACAGGTCATTTACCGGTCAGATCTCCTCGGCGCGGCGCGGATGGTGACCGGTAGTCGAGTACGCCGCCGGCACGCGCGGGCCGCGCCAACACCGGATGTGCACGCATCCGCTGGCGCGCCGCCGGTGGGCAGGATCCGCGCAACGTCAGGGCAAGGGCGGTGCCGCGCGGTGGAGGCGACAGCCCGATGGCGTGATACGGATCCTGCCCGACCTGTCAGGAGACGGTGCAGGTGGCGCCGTTGAGCGTGAAGCTCGCCGGCCTGGGGTTGCTGCCGGTGTACGTACCGTTGAAGCCGATGCCGGTCGAGGCGCCCGGCGCGAGGGTGCCGTTGTAGGACAGGTTGGTCGCGGTCACCGCCGTACCGTTCTGCTGGAAGGTGGCCGACCAGCCCTGGCCCACCCGCTGCGAGGCGGTCGGGAAGGTGAAGGCCAGCGTCCAGCCGTTGATCGCCGCCGGGCCGGTGTTGGTGATCGTGATGTTGGCGGTGAAGCCGGTGCCCCAGTCGTTGGTGCTCCAGTCGACCCGGCAGGGTGAGGTCGGCGGCGGCGCCGAGGTGGTCAGCGACACCTTCGCCGTGGGCGGCGAGGCGTTGCCGGCCGCGTCGATCGCCACCACGTGGAACTGGTACGTGGTCTGCGGGCTCAACCCGGTCACCGCGTACGTGGTGCCGGTGACCGTGGCGACCAGGACGTCACCCACGCCCGGGCCACGGTAGACCCGGTACCCGGTGACACCCACGTTGTCGGTGGACGGGCCCCAGGTCAGCGTCGCTCCGGTCGAGGTGATCGCGGAGGCGGTCAGCGGCCCGGGGGTGCTCGGCGCAGTGGTGTCGCCGGTGCCCGGGGGCGGCTCGGTGCCCGGGGTGGGCTCGACACCCCACACCCGGGTCCCGCCGGCGTAGAGGGGCACGTTGCGGTTCGGTCCGGCGGTCGCCTGGTACGACGGGTCGTTCGCCGGATTCCAGGTGCCACCCTCGGGTACGCCGACCTTGAACTGCACCTCCATCCGGTGCTGCGACTGCCCGGCGGGGGCGATGGTGTAGCCGGTGCAGTCGACCTCGACGTACCAGAGGTCACCGCCGGCCTGGCGGGCAATGGTCGGTGCCGGGCAGCCCTGGGTGTAGCCGGGGGTGACCTGCACCGGGCCGGTGCCGTCGGGCCGGAAGTAGTAGCGGAACTTCGCGTCGGTCAGCGCCCGCGCCGGGAACGCCGACTTGTTGTAGATCATCACTTTGAGCCCGGTGGCCCGTGGCTCGTTCTGCATGACCGTGGTCTCCACGGTCAACTCGTCGATGTCGGGCCGCTCGGGCACCGGGAAGTTGGCCAGCGGGGTGCCGCCGTACTCCTGGATCAGCCGGGCCAGCGCGGAGGTGAAGCCGGCGTTGTAGTCGGTGGCCACCTCGTTCATCACGTAGTCCGACCGGCTGTCGGTGTACGCGTCGTTCGGCGACGACGGTCCGCCGACCAGCGCGCCGTAGAGGGTGTGCCGGGTCTCGGTGGGCACGGTCATGTTGTCCCACCAGGAGCCGTGCGCGGTGCGGTGGTGCGGGTTGCGCGGCGGATTGTTGCCGAAGCCGATCACGTAGCTGGAGTTGCGCGGGTTGTCGCCGAGCGCGTAGTTGATCTGCCGGACGGCGAAGTCGTGGTAGCGCGCCTTGCGGGTGGTGTCGGTGATCTTGTCGCTGTAGACCAGCGCGGCGAACGCCGTGTTGGCGGCGTAGCGCAGCGCGCCCCACGAGTCGAGCACGGCCATGCCGCCGGGCGAGTATCGGACCCGCTCCCCGTTGACCCCGACGGTCCAGTAGTCCAGCCACCGGTTGGCGTCGTCGACGTACTTCTGCTTCCCGGTCAGGTTGGCCAGCAGCACGTACGCGCCGAACTGCTTGTTGTCCCAGGCGACGGTCCACTTGTAGGAGCGGGTGGTGGTCTGCGGTTCGGTGCCGAGCCGGTCGTACTCGCTCTCCGCCTTGGCCAGGTACGCGGCGTCGCCGGTGGCCCGGTACAGCCAGATCGCGCCCCACACCAGTTCGTCCTGCCACCCGCTCCAGGAGCGGTAGAAGCTGGTCGCGTCGGTGATGCACTCGTGATAGCTGCGCCGCACCGTGTCGGCGAAGGTGTAGAGCTGCCGCGCGTGGGTGAGCAGCCGGTCGGCGTACGCGGCGTCGGTGGGCCGGAAGACCATCGACGACGCGGCCATCGCCGCCGCCGTCTCTCCCGCCAGGTCCGCGCCGCCACAGCTCGCGTCGATCTTGTACGCGGGCCGCGCCATCGGCATCACCTCGGCCGGCCCCCACCACTTGTGGTCGTCGTCGCCCTTGCCCACCTGTCCATAGAGGACGTTCGCCGACGGGTGCGCCTTGATGAAGTAGTCGTTGACGTAGCGAAGGTTGTTCAGCAGATGGGTCAGCTGGCCGGAGGCGGTGTATCCGGCCCGGTACTCGACCGCGCCCCAGGCGAGCATGGTGGCGCTGAATGCCATCGGGAAGCCGAACTTCACGTGGTCGCCGGCGTCGTACCAGCCGCCGGTGAGGTCGAGCCCGACGTCCGCGCCGTCGCGCAGGGCCGAGGCACCGCGCCACGAGACCCGGTTCCAGTCCGGCAACCGGCCGGACTGCTGCGCCTCGTAGAACAGCAGGGACTTCTGCAGCGCCTCCGCGTAGTTGAAGTTCGCCGCCGCGGCGGCGGGGGCGGCGGCCCCGGAGGTCGGTGCGGCGGCGGCTCCGGTCGCGGGTACGCCGACCGCGAGGGCGAGCGCGGCGGCGA
>NZ_JBFBAO010000566.1:0-2825 GCF_040682255.1 Micromonospora sp. NPDC051296
GCCGGGCCTCGGCGGGATCTCCGACGCCCGCGCGTACACCCCCCGGGGTCGCACCATCCGGGAGGGCGCGGCCCCGGCCGGTGCCGGCCGGGTCGAGCAGCGGCGCACCCCGCGCAGCAGCCGATCGCAGGATCCGTTCCGGCCGGCGTTGCAGGTGCTCGACGGCGGGCGGTCGGCCGGCAACCGGCAGGGCGGCCAGCCGCGTCGGGACGGCGGTGCCGGGCGCACCACGGTGGTCCGTACGGTCACCGACCGGGTCCCGCGTGACGAGCGGGCGGCCAGCACGCCGCGGCGGCGGACCGGCGGCCGCGAGCCGCGTCGCGGTGAACGGCCACCCGGGCGCCGGCCCTCCCGCAAGCCACCCCGCCCGCCCCGGCTCGCCGACCCGGGCCGCCGGCTGCGGCTGGGCACCGCGCTGATCCTGGCCCTGTTCGTCGCCATCGGCATCCGGCTCGTCGCGCTCCAGGCGGTGGACACCCCGGCGTACGCCGACGGCGGCCTGGCCGACCGCCTCCGCACCGTGCCGTTGCCCGCGCCGCGTGGGGCGATCTACGACCGGGACGGCGCCACCCTGGTGCAGAGCGTCGAGGCCCGGTACGTCTACGCCGAACCGAACAAGGTCGAGGACATCGCGGCCACCGCCCGGACGCTCTCCCCGCTGCTCGGCATCGCCGCCTCTGATCTGGCCGAGAAGATGCGGCCCCGCAAGCGGAACGGCGTCGACTCCCAGTTCGAGTACCTGGCTCGGGGGGTGGATGTCGACCGCGCCCGCGAGATCATGGCGCTCGAGCTGCCCGGCATCTACACCGACCGCGACGAGCGGCGCGAGGTACCCGGCGGCGACCTGGCCGCCAACCTGATCGGCTTCACCAGCGTGGACAAGGTCGGGCTGGAGGGGCTGGAGGCGCGCTACGACGACCTGTTGCACGGTGAGGACGGCAAGCGGGTGTTCGAAGTCGGCCTCGGCAAGCTGGCCGCCCCGATCCCCGGCGGCTACAGCCAGACCACCCGCGCCAAGCCGGGCAGCTCGCTGGTGCTCACCATCGACCGCGACCTGCAGTACAGAACGCAGCAGATCCTCAGCAAGCAGGCGGCGGCGGTGCAGGCCAGCACCGCCGCCGCGGTGGTGCTCGACGCGCGTACCGGCGAAGTGCTGGCCCAGGCCAGCCATCCCACCTACAACGCGGCGAAGCCGCAGGCCAGCGACCCGACCGACCGGGAGGACGCGGCCACCAGCTTCGTGGTCGACCCGGGCTCGGTGCACAAGCCGATCACGTTCGGGGCCGCGCTGCAGGAGGGGGTGATCACCCCGGACACCTCATTCCCGGTCGCCAACGGAATCCGCAAGGGCGACACCTGGTTCTCCGACACCCATTCGGCGAACGGGCGGCGGATGAGCGTGGCCGGGATGATGGCCCACTCCTCCAACGTCGGCACCATCCAGATCGCCGACGCCCTCGGGCCGGAGCGCCTGATCGACTACCAGCAGCGGTTCGGGCTGGGCAAGGCGACCGGGGTCGGGATGCCCGGCGAGGCCAGCGGGCGGCTGCTCCCGGTGTCGGAGTGGAGCGAGTCGTCGCACGGGTCGGTGCCGATCGGGCACAGCGTGGACGCCACCCCGTTGCAGATGGCCGCCGCCTTCGCCGCCATCGCCAACGACGGCACGTACGTCCAGCCGCGCCTGGTCAAGGAGACGATCGGCCCGGACGGGAAGCGGACGCCGGCCGAGGAGCCGGTGACCCGGCAGGTGATCAGCCCGGCCAACGCCGCCGCGTTGCGGACGATGATGGAGGCGGTCACCACCGTGGAGAACGCCACCGGCGTGGCCGCGGCGGTCCCCGGTTACCGGGTCGCCGGCAAGACCGGCACCGGCTATCGGCTGGTCGACGGTAAGAAGCAGCCGGGGGAGGTCGGCTCGTTCATCGGGATGGCGCCGGCGGAGAATCCGCGGTACGTGATCGCGGTCTTCGTGCACAGCCCGGGCGGCGGTGGAGGAACGGTCGCGGCTCCGGCGTTCCGGGAGATGATGACCTTCACTCTCCGGCATTTCAAGGTGCCGCCGTCAAGCGAACCGGCACCGAAGTTCAAGGTGTTTCCCTAGCCATCGACACCGCCAATTCCCGAGCCCCCGCCCGACACTTTTCGACGATTCGCAACCACACCCCGATCAATCTCCCGACAATTGTTCGGAGTCGCCCCCGCCCCTGCCTCTGCTCCCGCCGATCATGCAGTTGGGGTGGGTGGATTGTGGCCGTGCGGGGCATCTGCGGGGCACCACAACTGCATGATCGACGGCAAGCATGGGGTGGGGGCGGTGGTTGGTACTCGCGAGCGCGTCCCCACCTGCGGTTCGACTCCCTGCGGCGGAGATTCAGGCGCGCCGTGCGGCCCGGACCGGGCGACCGGGTAGGGTCTGACGCCGTGCGCGGCAATCCTCGTCCCCGTACCGTGACCGGAATCCGGCTCGGTGACCTAGCCGCCCGGCTCGCCGTGGCGCCCCCCACCAGCGCCGATCAGGTGGTGACCGGGGTGACCCACGCGAGCCAGGAGGTCCACCCCGGCGATCTGTACGCCGCCCTGCCCGGTGCCCGTCGGCACGGCGCGGAGTTCGCCGCCGGCGCGGCGGCCGCCGGCGCGGTCGCCGTGCTGACCGACCCGGCCGGTGCCGAGCTGGCCGCGGCCAGCGGGTTGCCGGCCCTGGTGGTCGCCGACCCCCGCGCGGTGCTCGGCACGCTCGCCTCGGCCGTCTACGGCGACCCGACCGCGCAGCTGATCGTGATCGGGGTGACCGGCACCGCCGGCAAGACCTCCACCGCGTACCTCGT
>NZ_JBFBAO010000567.1:0-2776 GCF_040682255.1 Micromonospora sp. NPDC051296
GGTCCACCCTGGATCTCGGTCGAAGCCTCGACCTCGCGGTGGTGGCCGAAGGCGTGGAGCAGGAGACACAGCGCCGAGCCCTCTGGGAGCTCGGCTGCACCGCCGGACAGGGCCATCTCTTCGCCCGACCGCTGGCCGCCGGAACGCTGCTCGCTGCGCTCCAGCGCGGCACCGGTGGCCGGCCGGGTGCCCTCGCGGTCGCGCTGCACGACGCCGGCGCGGTGGTCCGGCTGCCGCAGGGCCGCCGGCAGGGGGGCCGAGGCCGGCACCAGCCGGCCTGAGACACCTGACACACTTGCCCCGATGAGCACCGCCGTCCCGACCGACCGCCGCCCCAGGTGGTGGCACCGGCTCGACCAAGCCGCCGGCGGTCTCACCCTCGACCTCGGCCTCTACGCCGTCTCGGCCGCCTTCGCCGCGGTCACCGCCACCACCGCCACCCTCGTGCCCCATCGCGCCTGGGGCGGGATCGCCGCCCTGGGCTACCTCGCCGCCGCACTCCTGTCCGCAGGTCAGCTCCTCGTCCGGCGCAGTCGGCCGAGGTCCACGCTGGCCGGGCTGCCCGCCCGCTGGCTGATCATCGCCGTCGCCTGGGCCGGCGCCGTGCTGCTGCCCCTCATCTGGCAGAGCGTGCAACGCGCAGCCGGACGGACCGATCGGGCACAGGAGGAGGTGCTGGTCGTCGAGGATTCCGGCCGGCGCCTGCTGGAGACCGGCACGCCGTACCTGGGACGGGACGCCATAGCCGCGCTGCCCCCCGGCGACCAACTGCTCGGCTACACCCCGTACCAGCCGGGCATGGCCCTGTTCGGACTACCCCGCGCAGCCGTCGACGCGTGGTGGACCGACGCCCGGATCTGGTTCGCCGTCGGCACCGCGCTGGCCCTCGTCCTCGCCCTCCGCATCCTGCGGCAACCCACCGCCGGAGCCAGGCCACCCGGGCACGGCGCCGCCCTGCTGCGCGGGGTGCAGGCCGCCACCGTACTGCCGGTCTGCGCACTGACCCTGGCCACCGGGGGCGACGACCTGCCCGTACTCGCACTCTGCCTGCTGGCGCTCGCGCTCGCCGCGACCGCACGTCCCGGTTGGGCCGGCGTCGCCGTCGGGCTGGCCGGAGCGCTCAAGCTGTTCGCCTGGCCGGTCGCCGCGGTGCTGGTCATCTGGGGGCTCACCAGGCGGGCCGGGCTGCGGGTCGCGGCCGGCGCGTTGGGGCTGCCCGCCGCCGCGCTGCTGCCCACTCTGCTGGTCGACCGCGAGGCGCTGGTGGAGAACGTGCTGCGGTTCCCCCTCGGGCACGGCCTGGTCTCCAGCCCGGCACAGTCGCCGTTCCCCGGGCAACTGATCGCGACCGCACTGCCGGCCGGTCGGGCCGTCGCCGCCGGGCTGCTGGTCGCCGCCGGGCTGGCGATCGCCGTCCGGCTCGCCCGCCGCCCACCCCGCACCGCCCCCGCCGCCGCGCTGGTCTGCGGGTACGGGCTGCTCGCAGCAATCCTGCTGATGCCCACCACGCGGTTCGGCTACCTGCTCTACCCGATCGCTTTCCTCCTCTGGGCACCCGCGCTCGAAGTTTCCGGGATCCGGCAACCGGCGAGCGAAGTCCGCCCGCAGGGCGTAGACCTGAGGGCATGACCACCTACCGCGACCGCGCCGAGGCCGGTCGGATGCTCGCCGACCGCCTCACCGCCCTGATCGGCGAACCGGACGTCGTCGTGCTCGGCCTGGTACGCGGGGGCGTGTCCGTGGCCCAGGTCATCGCCGAACGCCTCGGCGCACCGCTGGATGTTCTGGTGGTCCGCAAGCTCGGCATGCCGTGGGCCCCCGAGGTCGCCTTCGGTGCGCTCGGCCCGGGCGGGGTACGCGTGCTCAACGACGTGGTCGCCAGCCAACTCGGCCCGGACGACATCGCCGAGGTGCAGCACCGGGAACAGGCGGAACTGGACCGGCGCGAGCAGCACTACCGGGCCGGCCGACCCCCGCTGGACCTGACCGGCCGTACTGCGGTGATCGTCGACGACGGGCTGGCCACCGGGGCGACCGCTCGCGCGGCCGTCCAGGTCGGCCGCCACCTCGGCGCCCGTCGCGTCGTGGTCGCCGTCCCGGTCGGTTCACAGGAGGCATGCGAAATGCTGGCCGCCGAGGCCGACGAGCTGATCTGTGCCCAGCGACCGCCCGCGTTCGGCGCGGTCGGGGCCTACTACGACGACTTCCACGAGGTCTCCGACGACGAGGTCCTGGCCGCGCTGACCGCTACCGCGTGAACGGACCAGGTACCGTCGGGTGATGAGCCTGACCTGTCCCAAGTGTCACGGAGAAATGCGCCAGTACGAGCGCAGCGGCGTTGTCATCGACCAGTGTGGCGAGTGCCGGGGCATCTTCCTCGACCGCGGCGAGTTGGAGAAGCTGTTCGAGGCGGAGGCCAACTGGAGCGCGCAACAAGCCCCGCCCGCCCCCCAGCCGGCCCAGCATGTCACCCAGCCGGGCGGTTACCCGCCGCCGCCCGCGCCCGCGCCGCAGCAGCCGGGCTACGGCACCGTGCCGCCGCCCCCGCCGCACGGCTACCCAGCGCCGGCACCGGCACCGGCGTACGGCCAGCAGCACTACGGCTACCACGGGCACTACCGGCGCAAGAAGCGCAAGAGCTTCCTGGACGACATGTTCGGCTGAGCCCTTTCGCGGCGACCGGGCAGCCGCACACCGAAGTTCACGACCTGCTCCCCGCGCATGCGGGGGTGATCCCGGGGTGTAATCCCCGACGCGTGCAGGGAGGACGAACTCC
>NZ_JBFBAO010000568.1:0-2709 GCF_040682255.1 Micromonospora sp. NPDC051296
ATCTGGGCCTCCACGCTGAACTACCGGCCGAGCAACCGGACGTTCTACTGGGCCGGGTGCATCGACTTCTCGCAGACCCACATCTACACCGCCGCCGCCGTGGACGGCACCTGGAGCCGGCACGCCACCATCCCCAACTGCTACTACGACGCCGGGATGCTGATCGACGACGACGACACCATGTACGTCGCGTACGGCAACGGCACCATCAGCGTGGCGCAGCTGTCCGCGGACGGGCGCACCCAGGTGCGGGCCCAGCAGGTGTACCAGACCCCGTCGAGCATCGGCACCCTGGAGGGGGCGCGCTTCTACAAGCGCAGCGGCGCCTACTACATCTGGCTGACCCGTCCCGCCAACGGCCAGTACGTGCTGAAGTCGACCAACGGCCCGTTCGGCCCGTACGAGCAGCGACAGGTGCTGCTCAACATGCCGGGCCCGATCTCCGGCGGTGGGGTGCCGCACCAGGGCGGGCTGGTGCAGACCCAGAACGGAGCCTGGTACTACCTGGCGTTCACCGACGCGTACCCCGGCGGGCGGATGCCGACGCTGGCACCGATCACCTGGACCAGCGACGGCTGGCCGCAGGTGCAGACGGTCAACGGGGCCTGGGGCGTGAACTACCCCAACCCGCTGCCACTGCGCCCGGTCAAGCCGCTCACCGGCGTCGACGCCTTCACCGGCACCACCCTCGGCCCGCAGTGGGAGTGGAACCACAATCCGGACAACAGCCGGTGGTCGGTGAACAAACGGGCTGCGCCTGCAGACTGCGACCGTCACCAACGACCTCTACCGGGCCCGCAACACGGTGACCCACCGCATCCAGGGGCCGACCTCGACGGCGACCATCGAGCTCGACTACTCGACGATGCGCGACGGTGACCGGACCGGGCTGGCCGTGCTGCGCGACGCCTCGGCCTGGATCGGTGTCCGACGCGACAACGGGGCGACCCGGGTCGTCATGACCAACGGGTTGAGCATGAACAGCAACTGGGACACCACCAGCACCGGCAGCGAGGTTGCCGGCGCCCCGGTCTCCGGTGGACGGATCTGGCTGCGGGCCAACGCCGACATCAGACCCGGCGCCGGCCGGCCGGCACGCTTCTCGTACAGCACCGACGGAGTCAACTTCGTCTCGTTGGGCAACGCCCTGACGCTCAACAACAACTGGACGTTCTTCATGGGGTACCGGTTCGCCGTCTTCAACCAGGCCACCCAGGCGCTCGGCGGGGCGGTGACCGTGCGCCGCTTCGAGCTGGCCACGCCGTAACCCCGATCCCGACGCCACCCCGCGTACCGGCCTGCCCCGCATTCCCGACAGAGTGCGGGGCAGGCCCGCGAGACGACATCCGTCGCCCGCCCGTTGACCTTCCGTCAATCGGTGTCGGTGCTGGCGTAGACTGTGCGTGATCTAGCGCTATCCACCCCGGGCGGGCACGGGCCGGCGTGGCGCCGCGAGAGAGGATCGTGTTCCAAGCCGCTCCGGTCAGCGTCGACGGGTCGCGGCGACCCACGGCATGCGGGAGTGTGAGATGGCCGTACGCGATCCTGCGATGACCGATGTGGCTCGCCTCGCTGGTGTTTCCCACCAGACGGTTTCGCGAGTGCTCAACGGCCACCCGAACGTGCGTGAACAGACCCGGCTCCGGGTCCAGGCGGCTATCGCCGAACTCGGCTACCGCCCGAACCGGGCGGCCCGCGCGCTGGTCACCGGCCGTTCGCAGGTGATCGGCGTGGTCGCGCAGAACACCACCCTCTACGGCCCGGCGTCCCTGCTCGCCGCCCTCGAACAGACGGCCGCCGAGGCTGGGTTCGCGGTCAGCGTGGGCAGCGTGCGCGACCTCGATCACCGGTCGATCTCGGCGGTGGTCGAGCGGCACCTGGCCCACCGGGTCGCCGGCATCGTGGTGATCGCGCCGGTGGAGTCGGCCGGGGAGGCGCTGGAGCGCCTGCCCAAGGACGTGCCGCTGGTCACCGTCGACGGGGATCCCCGCCGGCCGATGCCGCTGGTGACGGTCGACCAGGCCGCCGGTGCCCGGGCCGCCACCGAGCACCTGCTCGCGGCTGGTCACCGTACGGTCTGGCACGTGTCCGGGCCGTCCGACTGGTTCGACAGCGCGGGCCGCATCGACGGCTGGCGGGCGGCGCTGCTCTCGGCGGGAGCCGAGATCCCGCCGCTGGTACCGGCGGACTGGTCCGCGGCGGCCGGGTACCGGTGCGGGCAGATGTTGGCTCGGATGCCCGACGTCACCGCGGTCTTCACCGCCAACGACCATCTCGCCCTCGGTGTGCTGCGGGCCCTGCACGAGCACGGCCGCCGGGTGCCGGACGACATCAGCGTGGTCGGCTTCGACGACGTGCCCGAGGCGGCGTACTTCATCCCGCCGCTGACCACCGTGCGACCGGACTTCGACGCGGTGGCCCGGGCCAGCCTGGAGATGCTGCTGGCGCAGATCGAGTCGGTCAGCGGTGGCGCGTTGCGCGAGACCATCGCGCCGGCGCTGGTCTCCCGCCAGAGCGTCGGCCCGCCGCCCCGCCGCTGAACGCCCGCCGCCGGCGCTCGATCGTCACGGCTGGTGTTGCTCTGCCCGTCCCGGACCCGCTGTTCCCTGTCCGCCCTAATGAGTTGTGGGAGTTGGCCGGTGGGTGAGGCAGACTCCTGGTGGGTAGCCGCTGGCGGATGAGCACTTGTTCGGCCTGGGCCTGGTGTGG
>NZ_JBFBAO010000569.1:0-2677 GCF_040682255.1 Micromonospora sp. NPDC051296
GCGCTCCCGCGCCACCCGCTCGACCTGGAGATCGGCGTACGCCGGGGAGATGTGCGGGTCGAGGCCGCTGGCGCTGGCGGTGACCGCGTCCGCAGGCACCGCGGGCTCTGCCGGCGCATCACCCCGGACGGGAACGATCGTCGCCCCCGCGGCCCGGTAGTCCACGCCGGGTTGGGCCAGCTCCACCGCCACGCCGCCGTAGCGGGCGACGAAGGGGGTGACGGGTGCGGTCTGGTTGACGCTGACCACCCGGACGACCGGCCCGGTGCCGTCGCGGCGGAACACCGCCAGCACGGCACCGACCCCGTCCGAGGTGCAGTACGGGCGCCGCCCGTCGACACCGTCGAGCTCGCCGATCGCCTTGCTGCGGGCGCAGACCTGGGTGAGCAGACTCTGGACCGAGTCGTCAGGGTCGGTGGCGATGGTGTCGACGATGTCCTCCGGACCGAGGTTGCTGGAGCTGGTGGAGGTGGGGTCGTACCCGTCGCCGGCCGCCGAAGGGCGGGACTGGAAGTACCGGGGTACGGGGTTGCCGTCCGCGTCGGTGAAGGTCTGCCCGATCAGGGAGCTGCCGACCGGCCGGCCATCGACCTCGATGATCGAACCGTCGGCCGTGCCGGCGAGACCGGGGATCCGGCCGACAGCAACCATGGCGAGGGGGTAGGCCAGGCCGACCAGGACGGTGAAGACGAGTAGGGCGCGCAGGGCGGCCAGGTGTTGGGAGAGCCAAGACGGGAGGCGCATCACGAGATCCCTGGGATGAACTGGATGATGAGGTCGATGAGCTTGATGCCGATGAACGGCACCACGATGCCGCCGAGGCCGTAGACCAGCAGGTTGCGGCTGAGCAGCTTCGAGGCGGCGGCGGGACGGTAGCGCACGCCGCGCAGCGCGAGCGGGATCAGCGCGACGATGACGATCGCGTTGAAGATCACCGCCGAGAGGATCGCCGACTCGGGGCTGGACAGCCGCATGATGTTGAGCGCGTCCAGGCTCGGGTAGATGCCGGCGAACATGGCCGGGATGATCGCGAAGTACTTCGCGATGTCGTTGGCGATCGAGAAGGTCGTCAGCGCCCCGCGCGTGATCAGCAACTGCTTGCCGATCTCCACGATCTCGATCAGTTTGGTCGGGTCGGAGTCGAGGTCGACCATGTTGCCGGCCTCCTTGGCAGCCGACGTGCCGGTGTTCATGGCGACGCCGACGTCGGCCTGGGCGAGCGCCGGAGCGTCGTTGGTGCCGTCGCCGGTCATCGCGACCAGCCGGCCACCCTGCTGCTCCTGCTTGATCAGCGCGAGTTTGTCCTCCGGCGTGGCCTCGGCGAGGAAGTCGTCCACCCCGGCCTCGTCGGCGATCGCCTTGGCGGTACGCGGGTTGTCCCCGGTGATCATCACGGTGCGGATGCCCATCCGGCGCATCTCGTCGAAGCGCTCCCGCATGCCGGCCTTGACCACGTCCTTGAGGTGGATCACGCCGAGCGCCTGGGCCGGCTGACCGTCGACGTGTTCGGCGACGACGAGGGGGGTGCCGCCGACGCCGCTGATCTCGTCGACCAGCTGCCCGACCTGCTCGGTCGGGTGGCCACCGTGCTCGCGTACCCACTTCATCACCGCCGCGGCGGCGCCCTTGCGGATCCGCCGGGCCGATCCGACGGCGCCGCCGTCGACACTGGCGTCGGGCGTCAGGTCGACGCCGCTCATCCTGGTCTGCGCGGTGAACGGCACGAAGGTGGCGTGCGGCATCAGACCCGGCTCGCGTTCCCGCAGGCCGAACTCGTTCTTCGCGAGCACCACGACCGACCGGCCTTCCGGGGTCTCGTCGGCGAGGCTGGACAGCTGCGCCGCGTCGGCCACCTGGTCGGCGGTGACGCCTTCGACCGGGAGGAACTCGGCGGCCTGCCGGTTGCCGAGTGTGACGGTGCCGGTCTTGTCCAGCAGCAGGGTGTTGACGTCGCCGGCGGCTTCCACGGCGCGTCCGCTCGTGGCGAGGACGTTGCGTTGTACCAGGCGATCCATGCCAGCGATGCCGATCGCCGACAGCAGCGCGCCGATGGTGGTCGGGATCAGGCAGACCAGCAGGGAGACCAGGACGATGCCGGTCACGCCGCCGTCGGCGATCGCCGGGGTGTCCGGTGCGGCGGCCTGGAAGTCCTTCGAGAAGATCGCCAACGGCTGGAGGGTGACCACGGCCAGCAGGAAGATGATCGTGAGTGCGGCGAGCAGGATGTTCAGCGCGATCTCGTTCGGGGTCTTCTGCCGGTTGGCGCCCTCCACCAGGTTGATCATCCGGTCGATGAAGCTTTCGCCGGGCCTCTGCGTGATCTTGACGATGATCCGGTCGGAGAGCACCTTCGTGCCGCCGGTGACCGCGCTGCGATCGCCGCCGGACTCCCGGATGACCGGGGCCGACTCGCCGGTGATTGCGGACTCGTCGACGCTGGCGATGCCCTCGACCACGTCGCCGTCACCGGGGATGATCTCGCCGGCCTCGACCGCGACGATGTCGCCCTGCCGCAGCTGCGGAGCTGGGACGCTCTCGGTGCGGTACGTGCCGGGGGCCGCGCCGGTGGTCCAGCCGAGGGCGCGGGTGGCGACGGTGTCCGTCTTCGCCTTTCGCAACGCGGCGGCCTGGGCCTTCCCGCGTCCCTCGGCGACCGCCTCAGCGAGGTTGGCGAAGA
>NZ_JBFBAO010000570.1:0-2671 GCF_040682255.1 Micromonospora sp. NPDC051296
CGAGCACCAGGGTCAGCGGGGTACGGAACTCGTGGCTCACGTTGGCGAAGAAGTTGGTCTTCGCCAGATCCAGGGCGGCCAGCTCGGCGGCCCGGGTCTGCTCCTGCTCGTACGCCCGCTGCTTGCCGACGGCGCGGGAGACCTGGGCGGCGACCAGTTCGAAGAACGTCCGGTAGGCACCGGTGAACGGCAGCCGGCGGGCCACCCCCAGCACCAGCACCCCGGCCAGCTCGTTGGTCGCGCTGATCGGCAGCAGCACCGCCTCGTCGGCCGCGTCGGCCGGAACGTGCCCGAGCAGGTCGACCGTGGCCACCACATCGCCGGCGCCGGTCGCGGCGACCTCGACCAGCCGGGCGGACGGACCGACGGCGACGGGCTCGGCGCCACTGACCCCGGTCAGGCGCAGGTGCCCGTCGGTGTCGCGCAGGTAGAGCAGCCCGAACGGCACGTCCGGCCGGTGCCGGTCGAGCACGCCCGCGGCGACCCGGCCGAGCTCCGCGCTGCCGCCCGGATCGGGCAGTTCCGAACCGAGTTCAGCCAGGGCGCGCAGCCGGCGCTCGCCGAGCACCCGGCCGGTGGTCTCGCTACAGATGCAGATGACGCCGTTGATCGACCCGTCCGCGCCCCGGATCGGGTCGTACGAGACGTCGAAGTAGACGTCCTCGACGAAGCCGTGCCGGTCGAGCAGGAAATGGTGATCCCGCCCCTGGTACGCCTCGCCGCCACGCAGCACACCGGCCAGCACCGGCCCGAGCACGTCCCAGGTCTCCGCCCAGTGCTCCTCGGCGGGCTGCCCGAGGACGGCGGGATGCTTGTCGCCGATGGTCGGCCGGTAGGCGTCGTTGTAGAAGGCGCGCAGGTCCTCGCCCCAGAACATGGCGATCTGCGCCTTCGAGGCGAGCATCGTGCTGATGGCGTTGCCCAGCGCGGCGGGCCAGTGGTCCGGGGTGCCGAGCGGGCTGGCCGACCAGTCGTGGTCGCGCAGCAGCGCGCCCATCTCACCGCCGCCGGCGAACGCCGCCGCGAGCAGCGGCGGAATCTCGCCGCCCGCTGCGAACCTATGGCTCCCGTCCGCGCCCCCCTGGGCCGAGCTCATGCAGCCTCCCCGGCCGATTCCTGACGTGCCCTGATCATCAATGCCGTGCACCGACTTCTACCCCGACGGACCAGCAACGTAACGCGTGCGGCCCATTCGACGCTGCTTGACTCCACGGTGCCGAGCGGTCACCGGCCGACACCACCCAGACCGGTCACAGCAGGTGTCTGCGCGATCACAGTGGGGTGACGTACGCGCCGGTGATCCCCCCGTCGACCACGAACTGCGCGGCAGTCATGAACGAGGCGTCGTCGCTGGCCAGGAACGCCACCGCGGCGGCGATCTCGGCCGGCTCGCCGAACCGCCCCATCGGCACGTGCACCAGCCGGCGCGCGGCCCGCTCCGGATCGGCCGCGAACAGCTCCCGCAGCAACGGTGTGGCCACCGGCCCCGGGCACAGCGCGTTCACCCTGATGCCCTCCCGGGCGAACTGCACACCCAGCTCCCGGGTC
Organism: Micromonospora sp. NPDC051296; assembly: GCF_040682255.1. Taxonomy (NCBI): domain Bacteria; kingdom Bacillati; phylum Actinomycetota; class Actinomycetes; order Micromonosporales; family Micromonosporaceae; genus Micromonospora; species Micromonospora sp. NPDC051296. Next base: position 1,549 of record NZ_JBFBAO010000570.1, read on the forward strand.
AGCGCCAGCACCCCGCCCTTGCTCGCGGTGTACGCGATCTGCGACGTCGCCGCGCCCATCAGCGCCACGAAGGAGGCGGTGTTGATGATCGACCCCCGGCCCTGCCGACGCATGTGCGGGATGACGTGCTTGCAGCAGAGGTAGACGCTGGTGGTGTTGACCCGCAGCACCCGCTCCCAGGCGTCCAACCCGGTGTCCAGGATGGAGTCGTCGTCGGGCGGGGAGATGCCGGCGTTGTTGAACGCGATGTCCACCCGCCCGTACCGCTCGACCACCCCGTCGAAGAGGTCCCGTACCGCCGTCTCGTCGGCCACGTCGGCGGCGACGAACGTCCCGCCCACCTCGTCGGCGGCCCGCCCGCCGGCCCCGGCGTCGATGTCGACGCAGACCACCCGGGCCCCCTCGGCGGCGAACCGCCGCACCGTGGCCAGCCCGATCCCGCTCGCCGCCCCGGTCACCACGGCGACCCGGTCCTGCAACCGTCCCTGCATCTCACTCCTCCGTGCTGATGAACACGTTCTTGACGTCGGTGAACGCGTGCAGGGCGTCCGGACCCAGCTCCCGGCCCAGGCCGGAGCGCTTCATCCCGCCGAACGGGGTCCAGTACCGCACCGAGGAGTGCGAGTTGACGCTCAGATTGCCCGCCTCCACCGCCCGGGCCACCCGCAGCGCCCGGCCCACGTCACGGGTCCAGATCGAGCCGGACAGGCCGTACTCGGTGTCGTTGGCCAGCCGGATCGCGTCGGCCTCGTCGTCGAACGGCAGCACCGAGACGACCGGGCCGAAGATCTCCTCGCGCCAGTGCCGGTCGGCCGGCGACTCGGCGAACAGCACGGTCGGGGCGTACCAGTAGCCGGGGCCGTCGGGGCAGGATCCGGTGAAGGCGACCCGCGCCCCGTCGACGTAGCCGGCGACCCGGTCCCGGTGCCCGGCCGAGATCAGCGGGCCCATCTCGGCGCTCTCGTCGGCCGGGTGGCGCACCCGGAAGGCGCGTACCGCCGGTTCGAGCAGTTCCAGGAAGCGGTCGTACACCGGGCGCTGCACCAGGATCCGGGAGCGGGCACAGCAGTCCTGGCCGGCGTTGTCGAAGACCGCGTACGGCGCGCTGGCCGCCGCCCGTTCC
>NZ_JBFBAO010000571.1:0-2639 GCF_040682255.1 Micromonospora sp. NPDC051296
TCACCGGCGGCCAGCCGGCCGCACCCGGCTACTTCGCCTTCGACGCCGTGCTCAACCGCAAGGCGCGCGAATTGTTCGACCACGCCAAGGCCCCCCGGCCGCTCCGCACGGCCGAGTTCAGCGAAACCCGTGCCGGGGGCGCGGTGGTGGTCGACGCCCGCGACCCGCAGGAGTACGCCGCCGGCCACGTGCGCGGTGCGATCAACATCCCTGCCGACGGACGGTTCGCCGAGACCGCCGGCAGCGTCATCACGCCGGACCGCCAGGTGCTCGTGGTCGCCCCGCAGGACCGGGAGGAGGAAATCGTCGTACGCCTCGCTCGGATCGGCTTCGACCACGTGGCGGGGTACCTGCGCGAGCCCGAAGCGGCCTTCCTGGAGATGGTCGCTGACATGACCCGGGCCAGCCGGCTCACCGCCACCGAACTACGCGGGGCCCTCGACACGGCCGAACCGCCGACGGTGCTCGACGTCCGCAACGCCGGAGAGCGGGAACAGGGCGCCGTCGACGGCTCGCTGCACATCCCCCTCGCCGAGCTGACCCGGCGCCTCGACGAGGTGCCGGCCGACCGCCCGATCGTCGTGCACTGCGCCGGCGGCTACCGCTCCTCCGTCGCGGCCAGCCTGCTCCGCAACGCCGGCCGCGCGGACGTCTCCGACCTGCTCGGCGGCTACGGCGCCTGGCAGGCGATGCTGCACCCCACCGCCGCCTGAGTACCGCCGAAGACGGGGGTGGCCGTTGGTGCCAGACGGCCACCCCGTCAACGGGGCCGCACCGACCGCCATCACATGGAAGGGATCCAACATGACGACGCTGCCCCAACCCACGCACCGGTGCTTGGCCACCAAGCCCGACACAACGCCCGACGGCCCGCGGTAACCTCAAGCGAGGTGTGGCACGCGAGACTCGTGGCGCGGTTCGAGCGAGAGGTGCGCGGACAGCGTACGGAGGAAGTCGGGCGCGTCGAAGATCTTGCCGGCGGAGGCGACGCCGCTGGTTCCTGTCTGACTGCCGAAAAGGCGATGGACCGCTTCGACCGCCAGCGGTGCGCTGATGGCGTAGATGTCCTGGCCGCTGGCGGCGACACGTCGTTGCGTGTCGCCGGAGCGCACGATGACGTCGACGGTGAACAGACGGCTGGCATGGGAACCGCCACAACGCTGCGCCGACACTTCAACCGCACCATCGGCGTACCTCCGGACGCCTACCGCCGCACCTTCCGCAGCGCCTGACCGTCGGCCTCGACATGTCCTCGCTGACTGGGTTCACGGCCATCGACGACCGGGTCGCCGGCCAGAAGCCCTACCACTCCGGAAGGCACCAGCGGCACGGGGCGAACGTGCAGGTCATCGCCGACGCTACCGCAACCTCGGCCTCCACCTGACCTACCACCCGGAAACACAAACGGTGCGGGCAAGTGTTGACCTTGCCGCGCACCGTTGGATTCGGTTTGTGTCCGAGGGGCGAGTTGAACCCCAACTACATGATCACGATGGCGGCTGAGCTGCGATTGCACTGAAACGGCGGCGCGCGGGCGCGGCCGTTGACGACCAGCCGTGCCCGCTCTACATGACGTCGCGCACCCGGTGAGCGAAGCGGTCACGTTGCATCCGGCGAGGCCGTCGAGGACGTCTTCCACCGTGAACTGGTGTGCCCGTTTCGGCCTGTCGCGTCAGCCTGCCGGTGCAGGATCTGCACGATGCGGCGGGGCGACGCGTCCAGGAGGTCGCACAGGAAGTCGTCGGGGTGCTGTGCCTCGATCGCGTGTGGTTCGAGCGCGTGCGCCGGGAAGTCGCGAAGGTTCGCGGTCACGATGAAGTCCGCGCCGGCGGCGACGGCCGCTGCCAACACGTGCCGGTCCTTGGGGTGGTTGGTCATCTCGTCCACGAGCGCCTGGTAACCGTCGATCTCCGCTTCGGGGAAGAACGTGCGCATCGCCCGGATGCGCCGGTCCGCGGCGGCCGCGCTGACCGATTGCGGTAGGTTGCGCCGGACCTCGTCCAGGATCTGAGCCGACCACAGCGGCCGGTAGTGCTCGTCCTCCGCGCATCGCAGCAGCGTGTCGGCGAGGACGCTGGGCACCAGCACGCAGGCGTCCAGAACTGCGCTGATCATGCTACGGCATCGTTGCCGCGGGCCTTGCCGATCGCCTCGTCGTACACGCCCATGTCCACGGCGTCGGCGGTCATCTCGTCGAGCACTTCGCGTCGCCGGCGGGACCGCTGCTCCTTGTACGCCAGGACGTCGTGCAGGGCGATGCGCCGACTGGAGTTCGGGCGGCTGAACGGCAGGACGCCGTCCTCCATCAGCTTGACCACCGTCGGCCGGCTGACGCCGAGCAGTCGCGCCGCCTCACCGGTGGTCAGCTGGGTGTTCTGGGGCACGACGAGCACGGGCTTTCCCTCGCCCAGGATCGCCACGATCTCGGCGAGTGCCTCGCCGACTGCCTGCGGCATGTCGACCGGCGCCTCATCGTCGACGACCAGGCGCAGGCGACGGCCGCGAAGCGCGCGGCGGGCGAAACGGCGCAGCTCCGCTGTGTCCGGCACAGCCCCACCCATGGGTACTACGGTCACGCTGGCCACCTCCTACGGCCAGACTACCCGTCAAAGCGAAAAAAACGCAAGGTCATCCTTGAG
>NZ_JBFBAO010000572.1:0-2630 GCF_040682255.1 Micromonospora sp. NPDC051296
GACGAGTTGTCCTCGTTCAGACCACAGCCGGAGACACCCAGCGTGGCCACCACGCCGAACGCGACAGCGAGCCGCCACCGACCCTTGACTGTCTTTTTCACCAAACCTCCTGAAGAACCCGGATGATGTTGCCGCCGATGACCTTGGCGATCTCGTCGTCGGAGTAACCGTGCGTGACGAGCCACCCGACGATGTTGCTGAAGCACTCCGCCGGGTTCTCCATGCCGCTCACGTACTCCACCCGCGGGTGGTCGACCACCCCGTGGGCCTTTCCGATCGCCAGGTGCTGGGTAAAGCTGTCGTGCAGCCCGACGTGGTCACCGAAGTTGGTGTCCGGGCCGAACGCCACGTGGTCGATGCCGACCAGCTCCACGCAGTACGTGAAGTGGTCCATCACCGACTCGATCGAATGGTGCGGATGGCCCGCCGAGAGGGTGGTGTGCGGAGCGGCCTCGATACCGATCACGCCACCCCGCTCGGCGCAGGCCCGGATCACCTCGTCCGGCTTCATCCGAGGGGTGTTCCAGACCGAACGGGCACCGGCGTGGGTGATGAACACCGGAACCCGACTGGCCTCGATCACATCCAGCGAGGTCTGATCGCCGGAGTGCGAGATGTCGATGGCGATACCGAGCTTGTTCATCCGGTCCACCGCGCGCCGACCGAAGTGGGTCAGCCCACCGTCGCGGTCCTCGGAGAGGCCGGATCCGAGCATGTTCGCCTGGCTGTAGGCGATGCCCATCTGGCGGACGCCGAAGCCGTAGAGGATGTCGATCCGGTCCAGCTCGTTCTCGATCATCGTGGCCGCTTCCAGACCCGCCACCAGGGCGATCTGGCCGTTGCGCTTGGCCTCGAAGATCTGTTCCAGCGTGGTCGCCACCACCACGTGGTCCTGCTTGGCGATGTCGGCGAAGCGCAGACCGATGTCGTAGACGACGTCGTCCCACTTCCAGGCGTGCTCGCTGGTCACGCAGCCGGTGCCGTTCATGAAGTTGTCGAAGACCGCGGTCAGGCCGGAGCGGGCCAGGCCCTCGAACCCGAACGAATTGCGGCCGGTGCGGTTGTAGTCGCGCAGCTGCGTCACGTCGGCCGGCAGGATCTTCGGGTGCTCATGCAGCGAGACGGCCATGTGTTCGTGGAGCAGCCGGGCGACCCGGGCGCGTTGGTCGCTGCTCAGGCCCAGGTCGTGTCCGGGCACCCGGCCGAGCTGTGGTGCCAGCTCGAAGACCTTGTAGTCAGCGTGCGGCGTCAAGTAGTCGAAGGACCGGTATCCGGCGTAGCGGGGGGCGGGTTCCTGCACTCGTCAACTCACCTCGTCAGATCAGAGGCATGAGGAATGAGGTCCGACCTCATGCCTCGTCGCAACGTACCGAGAGACGCTCAGGTTAGGAACACCTCGTGACATGACCGTTATCCGAGAACGGGGACATTCCCGCAGGTCGGGACCGACTCACCCCGAACACCCGAGGCCCGGATAGATCGAACGGAGGAGCAGCGGTACGCCGCAGCGGCGACACCATCCAACCCAGTGGTCAGACCACTTGGGCACCCGGCCGATTCCTGGGCCGATGTCGGCCAAGACAATTCAGGCCCCCTCCGTGGAGGGGGCCTGAGTATTGGGGTGACTGATGGGAATTGAACCCACGACAACCGGGACCACAACCCGGTGCTCTGCCAACTGAGCTACAGCCACCATGCCGCCGCGCCGGCCGAACGCCCGGGCGGGTGCGGGGAAATAATACCCACACCACGACCGACCGCGTCCAGCGGGTTGGGGCGGATGCTCTCAGAGCCCGGCCGCGATCGCCTTCGCGGTCTCCACGTCGGGCCCGGGCAGCGGGACGAAGAGGGTGCGCCGGTAGTACTCCAGCTCCCGGATGCTCTCCCGGATGTCCGCCAGGGCCCGGTGCGCCAGCCCCTTCTGTGGCTGGCCGAAGTACACCCGGGGATACCAGCGGCGGCACAGTTCCTTGATCGAGGAGACGTCGATCATGCGGTAGTGCAGGTGGGCGTCGAGGCGGGGCATGTCCCGGGCGATGAACCCGCGGTCGGTGGCGATCGAGTTGCCGCACAGCGGGGCGGTACGGGGATCCTTGACATGCCGGGTGACGTAGTCGAGCACCAGGTCCTCGGCCTCGGCCAGGGTGACCGTGGAGCGGCGTACCTCGTCTGTCAGCCCCGACTTGGCATGCATTGTCCGGACGATCTCCGGCATGGCGTCCAGCGCCGCGTCGTCGGCGTGGATCACCACGTCCACGCCGTCTCCGAGCACATTGAGATCGGGGTCGGTGACCAGTGCGGCGACCTCGATCAGCTTGTCGCCCCGGAGGTCGAGCCCGGTCATCTCACAGTCGATCCAGACGAGAAGATCAGCCATCGGGACAGCCTACGCGCAGCCCAAGCACCGTGGCTGCGCGCCGCCGGCCCGACTGACCGCTAGGGTCTTCCCGTGCCCGCCGATCCCGCCACAACCTCCGCTGTCGACGACCCCGGTAGCCGTACGGCGCGGCGAGCGGTGGGCCTGCTGGCGCTGGCGGCGGTCCTGCCGGCGCTCTACCTGCCGAACACCGTGCACGACTTCTTCGACCTGAAGATCTACATGTCGGCGATGGATTGGTGGGCCGCCGGCA
>NZ_JBFBAO010000573.1:0-2619 GCF_040682255.1 Micromonospora sp. NPDC051296
ATGGTCGCCGCCCTGGGCGGGTCGGTTGCTCACCGTCATGGTCGATCGTCCTCGGACCGCGCCGCCCCAGCCCAGCCCGGGCCTGCGGCGTGCCACATGACCACATCAAGGGGGAAAGCGACTTTTTGGATAAATAACAAAGTTATAGATCGATGTCTTGACGGCGCTGCAACGTCACCGCAACACTCTCGGGCAAGCGCTCCGGCAACCGCGATGCCATCCCGGCGGCACCGCACGACACCGTGAGCATGTCCCGAAACCCCGTCGCGCCCGACGTCAGCAGCCCTCGACCGACAGGCAGACGTCATGACACCTCCCGTACCCCCACCCACGCCACGCCGGCGACCCACCACCCGGCGCCTGCTCGCCGGGCTCGCGGTGACCCTAGTCGCCGCCCTCCTCCCGACCGTCGGCGCGGCGCCGGCGCAGGCCGCACCGACCCTGCTGTCCCAGGGCAAGCCGGCCACCGCCTCCTCCACCGAGGGCGGCGCCTTCCCCGCCTCGGCGGCCGTCGACGGGAACACCGGCACCCGCTGGTCGAGCGCGTTCAGCGACCCGCAGTGGCTCCGCGTCGACCTCGGCACCCGAGCCACCCTGACCCAGGTCACCCTGGTCTGGGAGGCGGCCTACGCCCGCGCCTTCCAGATCCAGGTCTCCGACGACGGAAATGCCTGGACCACCGTCCACAGCACCACCAACGGCACCGGCGGCACCCAGACGGCGACCGTCAGCGGCGCCGGCCGCTACGTACGGATGTACGGCACCCAGCGGGCCACCGGGTACGGCTACTCGCTGTGGGAGTTCCAGGTCTGGGGCGAGACCGGCGGCGGTGGACCGGGCGACCCGGTCGAGCCGACCGACCCACGCAACCCGAACTTCGGCCCGAACACGTACGTCTTCGACCCGTCCACCCCGACCGCCACCATCCAGAGCCGGCTGAACACCATCTTCAGCCAGCAGGAGACCAACCAGTTCGGCCCGCAGCGCTACGCGGTGCTGTTCAAGCCGGGCAACTACACCGCCGACGTCAACCTCGGCTTCTTCACCCAGGTCGCCGGCCTCGGCATGTCCCCCGACGACGTCAACCTCAACGGGCACGTCCGGGTCGAGGCGTTCTGGTTCGGCGGCAACGCCACCCAGAACTTCTGGCGGGCCGCCGAGAACCTGTCGGTGACCCTGCCCGCCGGGGTACAGGTGGAGCGGTGGGCGGTGTCGCAGGCCGCGCCGTACCGCCGGATGCACCTACGCGGCGCGCAGAACCAGATCCAGCTCTGGAACGGCGGCGACGGCTGGTCCAGCGGCGGCCTGATGGCCGACACCCGCATCGACGGCCTGGTGGTCTCGGGGTCGCAGCAGCAGTGGTACTCGCGCAACAGCGAGTTCGGCAACGGCTGGACCGGTTCGGTGTGGAACATGGTGTTCCAGGGGGTGGCCGGCGCCCCGGCACCGCACTTCCCCAACCCGTCGCACACCGTCATCCCGACCACCCCGGTCGTGCGGGAGAAGCCGTTCCTCTACGTCGACGGCACCGGCGAGTACCGGGTCTTCGTGCCGGCGCTGCGCGCCAACTCCACCGGCACCAGCTGGTACAACAAGACCCCGGCCGGCTCGTCCATCTCGCTGGCCGACTTCTTCATCGTCCGGCCGGGCACCACGGCGGCCACCATCAACAACGCCCTAGCCCAGGGCAAGAACCTGCTGTTCACCCCCGGCGTGCACCGCATCACCGAGCCGATCCAGGTCAACCGCGCCAACACGGTGATCCTCGGCCTCGGCCTGGCCACCATCCAGGCCGACAACGGCACGGTGGCGATGCGGGTCGCCGACGTGGACGGGGTCAAGGTCGCCGGCATCATGTTCGAGGCCGGCACCACCAACTCGCCGGTGCTGATGGAGGTCGGCCCGACCGGCTCCGCGGCCAGCCACGCCACCAACCCGACCTCGTTGCACGACGTCTTCTTCCGCATCGGCGGACCGGGCGTCGGCCGGGCCACCACCAGCCTGGTGGTCAACAGCCGCAACGTCATCGGCGACCACATGTGGCTGTGGCGCGCCGACCACGGCGACGGCATCGGGTGGTCGCTCAACACCGCGGACACCGGGCTGATCGTCAACGGCGACGACGTGACCATGTACGGCCTGTTCGTCGAGCACTACCAGAAGTACCAGACCATCTGGAACGGCAACGGCGGGCGGACGTACTTCTACCAGAACGAAATGCCGTACGACCCGCCGAACCAGGCCGCCTGGATGAACGGCTCGACCCGGGGGTACGCCGCGTACAAGGTGGCCGACTCGGTGACCAGCCACCAGGCGTGGGGGCTCGGCAGCTACTGCTACTTCAACGTCAACCCGTCGGTGGTGGCCGAGCGGGCGTACGAGGTGCCGAACAACCCGAACGTGCGGTTCACCAACATGGTGACGGTCTCCCTCGGTGGCGTCGGCACCATCAACCGGATGATCAACGGCACCGGTAACACCGTCAACACCGCCAACCAGGTGGCGTACCTACCCAACTACCCGTAGGCCGGATCGCGGCCCCGGCCCGGCCGGCAACGGTGCGGGCGACCCGTTCGAGGCCCTCGACGACGTCGGGCTGGAGCCAGTGCTGGGGCAGAC
>NZ_JBFBAO010000574.1:0-2597 GCF_040682255.1 Micromonospora sp. NPDC051296
TCGGCTTCTGGGCGCCGTAGAGGCATGGTCCGGGGAACGGCAACTCGACCTCGGGCCACGCCAACAGCGGAGGCTGCTTGCGGTCCTGGCGTTGAAAGTCAATCAGCTTGTCACCGTCGACCGCCTGGTGGATCTGACCTGGCCCGAATCACCACCACAAACCGCTCGTCACGCTATTCACGTTCATGTTTCACATTTGCGCGCGGTGTTGGCCACCGTCAGCGCAGGTCCCGATGGCGCGGAGATCACCACCCGCGGATCGGCGTACGCCCTGCGCGCCGATCCGATGTGCGTCGACGTGCACCACTTCCGCGCACTGATCACCAGGGGCTTCGCCGCGAGCGACGAGGTCGAGAAGGGCTCACTCCTGCGGCGCGCGCTGGACATGTGGCAGGGACCTCCGCTCGCCGATGTAGCAACACCCGGCACCGATCAACTGTGCCGCGGATTGGAGGAGGCGCGGCTGGCGGCTTTGGAAGAGTGGCTGGACACGGAACTGCGCCGTGGTAGGCACAGCACGATCATCGATGAGCTCACCGAGTTCACCGTCCAATACCCATTCCGCCATCGACTCCTCGCCCAACTCATGCTTGCGTTGTACCGCGCTGGCCGTGCTCCCGACGCCCTCGACGCCTACCGCGTTTCGCGAAACCGACTCGTAGACGAGTTCGGACTGGACCCAGGGCCGCGAATTCAGGAACTGGAGAGCGCCATACTTCGCGCTGATCCGGCACTTGAACTGCCGGAAGATTGAGGCTCTATCGGGTTTAGAGGCCAGTGGTCACATGTCAGGCCCCAGGGCGAGCGCTGCGAGCTGGATCTGCAGCGCGAGCCGTGTTCGCGGTGACTCGAAATCGATGTGGACGACCTCAGTCAGGCGGCGCATTCGGTACCGGAGCGTGTTGGGGTGCACGTGCAACTGCCGGGCAGCTTTCTTCAGATCACCCTGGTGCTCAAGCCATGCGGCGAGAGTGGCGACGTAGTCGGTGCCGTGCGCCCGATCGTGGGCGACGAGGTCGGGAAGCGGTCCGCCGACCAGCAGGTCTTCCGTCGGCATCGCGTTGACCACGCGGTGTACGACCACCTCGGCCCAGACGTCCGCGAACCGCAACAGTGGCCCCTGCTGTCGAGCCGAGCGGTGCAGCGCGAGCAGTTCCGCCGCCTCGGCGCGTGATCGCGGCAGGTCCGTCAGGTCCCTGGCGACGCGGCCAGACGCGGCTCGCAGTGACGGGTCATGCACGGCGACGTCGTGAATGAGGCTGTCCATCCAGCGTCGGGAGCCGGGCGAGTCGCCCTCGTGGGTCACGACGGCGAACAGGACGTCCCCGACGTCCGCGATCAGCGGCTGGCGCCAGCCGTGACGGCGGGTGATCGACTCCCAGAGGGCCAGGTTGTGCACCATCTCCCCGGTCCCGCCGTGTGCACCGAGCGCGACGACCTGCCACGGCCCCTTGGGCAGGCCCAGCTCCTCCCGTCCCTTCCCGGTGGGGGCCCGCAGCGCCGCCCTCAGGCGGTCGGCCGAGACCCTGCGTGCGACATCGGCCTGTACGCGGAGGCGGAGCAGGTGGAGCGCCAGCACGGAGGCGGTCCCCTGGAGATCGCGTAGCCGCTCGTGTGGCACCAGACCCTCGACGACGGCCCAGATCGAGCCGAGCAGCTCACCTCCGGCGCGGATCGGGATCACGAGTCGCGGCAACGTCCCGTCCGGGCCCTGCGGCACGAAGATCGGCTCACTGCCCGTGGCGAGCTTGCGGAAGACACCGCGGGAACGGAAGTGCGCGACCACATCGCCGGGGGCGCGTCGTCCGACAATGGTCGAGACGCGCGCCGGGTCGGTGCGGTCTTGCCGCGACGAGTAGGCGAGCACCCGGGACTGGGCATCCTCGATCGTCACCGGTGCGTCGACGATGGCGGCAGTCGCGTCGGCAAGGGCGAACAGTTCGTCGTAAACCCGGGCTTCTCCGGTCTCGGGCGAGCCGGGCGCGGCAGCTCTGTCGATCACCCCGCGGAGCAGCCAGACAAGCTGGGCCCATGAGCCGTGGCTCTGCAGCTCGACCAGCGCCAGGTTGCGTTCGGCGGCGGATGACATCACGTCGGGGAGCGAGGCCAGTGGAGGCTTGAGAACGAGGCCGGCCGCCGCAGCCTCCGAGCAGCGTTCGATGACAGCGAGCGCCTGGTCTGGTGTGGTGATGCCCGCGCCGAGGACGAGGTCGCCCGTCTGACCGGTCGTTGCATCGCCGAGGTCAGCGAGGGCCACATCGCGGACCTCCGCCTCAGTGGCGGGGACGACGATCTTGAGCAACGCCGCGCCGACCGCGTCGGCCACGCCAGCCACCGTGATCACCATCAGATTGTGCCTCGGCATTGTTCGTTTCGCCCAATCGGACGAGCGAACATTGGCCGGCCAGAACAATGACGTCCCGATGGGGCGGGGACAAGATTGCCGCAATCCCAGTTGTTCTTGAAGGAGAGAGCGAATGCCTGCCATGAAGGCGGTGCCCGCCCCTGCGCACGTTGCCATCATCGGTGCGGGGATGGTCGGACTGGCCACCGCCTGGTTTCTACAGGAGCGTGGCGTACGGGTCACCGTCCTCGAC
>NZ_JBFBAO010000575.1:0-2580 GCF_040682255.1 Micromonospora sp. NPDC051296
GCTGCAAGTCTTTAACACCAGGGGTCTCTCGACGGGCTTGCCTCAGGCCACCACGGGCGCGGACGGCGCCGGCTCGGCGGAGGCGGACGGCTCGGTGGGGAACCACAGCGCGGCGACCAGACCGCGCGGGTGGTTCGGATGCATGGTGAGCCGGCCGTCGGAGGCGTCGACCAGCACCGCGGCGATGGTGAGCCCCAGACCGGCACCGTCGACGTTCTGCACCTCCGGTGCCCGCCAGAACCGCTCGGTGGCCTGGCCGAGCTGGCTGCGGGTCATGCCCGGGCCGGTGTCGCGTACCTCCAGCGCGGTCCCGCCGTCACGGGCCGCGACGGTGACCGTCACCTCGCCGCCCGCTTCGCTGAACTTCACCGCGTTGTCGATCAGCGCGTCGAGCGCCTGATCGATGGCGGTCGGCACGGTCCGGGCGTACACCCTTGTCGGGTCGGCCGCCAGGCGCAGGGTGATCGACCGGTGCCGGGCCAGCGGCTCCCAGGCCGCCACCCGCGACGCGGCCGCCGCCGTCGCGTCGACGGTGACCCGCTGGTTCTCCCGGCGCTCGGCACGGGCCAGGGTGAGCAGGGCGTCGAGCAGCAGGGCCAGCCGGTCGGTCTCCTCCAACGCCAGCCGGTGCTCGGCGCGGCCCTGCGGGTCGGTCAGGCTCGGCCCCAGCTCCTCCACCCGCAGCCGCAGCGCGGTCAACGGATTGCGCAGCTGATGGCTGGCGTGCGCGACGAACGCGCGCTGCCGGTCCATCACGTCGGAGACGACGTCGGCCATGTGGTTGAAGCTCGTCGCCAGGCGGCGCAGCTCCGGCGGGCCCAGCCGGTGCTGCACCCGGGCACCGCGGTCCCCCTCGGCGATCTCATGGGTGACCGCGTCCAGTTCGGTGACCGGACGTAACACCCAGCCGGCCAACCCGAACGCGGTGAGCACGCAGGCCAGCACGGCCAGCATGCCGATGACGGCGAGCAGCAGCCACCAGGTGGCGACCGTGCGGCGGACCCCGTCGGTCGGGGTGGCCGTGACCACCGCCCCGAGCACCTCGCCGCCGTCGTTGATGGGCACCGCCACCACGATCGGCCCCTTCACCCAGGGCCACACCGAGTCGGGTCCGCTGCTCTGCTGGCCGGACAATGCGACGTCCAACGCCGCCCGGGTGCCCGGGGCCGGCTGCCAGCTCGCCGAGGCCACCACGATCCGGCGGTCCCGGTCGAGCACCGCCGCACCGATCCCGTACAGCTCGTCGTAGCTGCCCAGTTCGTTGTCGAGCGGGCCGGGCGCGCCACCACGCAACGCCGGCCCGGCCAGCGAGGCGAACCGGGTGGCGTCGGCGAGCCGGTCGGCCCGGACCCGGTCGGTCTCCCAGGTGGTCAGGGTCGCCGCCAGCGGCGTGCCCAACGCCACCAGTACCAGCACCATCAGCAGCAGGTAGCTGATTACCAGGCGCCGTCGCACCGCAGACCCCTCACTCGTTCCGCAGCCGGTACCCGACGCCGCGCACGGTCTCCACCAGGCGCGGGTCGCCGAGCTTGCCGCGCAGCGAGCCGACGTGCACCTCCACGGTGTGCCGGTCGGCGAAGGTGGTCCCCCAGGCGTCGAGCAGGATCCGGTCGCGGGGTACCGCGACCCCGGGCTGGCGGGCCAACGAGAGCAGGACGTCGAACTCCTTACGGGTCAGCGAGACCAGCCGGTCGGTCACGGTGACCGTGCGGGCGGCCACGTCGATGCGGACCGGCCCGACCTCGATCAGGTTACGTGCGGGTGCCGCGTGCGAGGCGCGCCGGAGCACCGCCTCGATGCGGGCCTGCAACTCGACCATCGAGAAGGGCTTCACCACGTAGTCGTCCGCGCCGAGCCGCAGGCCGAGCACCCGGTCCCGCTCCTCGCCGCGGGCGGTCACCGCGATGATGCCGAGCTGGCTGCTGCGCCGGCGCAGCTCCCGGCACAGGTCGGTGCCGTCGCCGTCGGGCAGGGTCAGGTCGAGCAGCACCAGGTCGCACGGGGCCGCGGAGATGGCGGCCGCGACGGTGGCGGCGTGTTCCACCTCGTACCCGCGCCGGGTCAGGGCGGACGACAACGCGGCGGCCACCCGACGGTCGTCCTCGACCAGCAGGATGCGCACCCGGCCTCCCCGTTCGGTCTGCTCTGCTGACCCCGATTGGTTTCGGTTCCGCGGAACCCTCGAATTGGTCTTCTGTCAACGTTGCCGACCTTGAATGGCCTTGGTCAGCTCGCTGACCATAGATGGTCGCAGACAACCCGTCGGGGTGACAGGCCCGGGGCCGGTGGGCTGCCCCTCAGAGCCCGAAGACCTCGTCGGCGGTGGTGTCCCGCACGCCGTCCACGAATCCTTTGAAGGCGGGATCGTCGTGGCTGGCCGGCACGGTGGTGACGACCTCGCCGGTGGCCTCGGTGACCGCGTCGACCAGCGGCGGGAAGTCGATCTCGGAGTCGGCGAGGGTGTCGTCGTCGGCCTCGCCGAGATTGATCACGTGCTGCACGTCCTCGGACGGGGTGGCGGGGTCGTCGGCCCAGTCGGCGCCGGCCCGGTAGCACTCGTCGTAGAGCGCGCGCTGGCTG
>NZ_JBFBAO010000576.1:0-2573 GCF_040682255.1 Micromonospora sp. NPDC051296
GACCGCGCCGGAGTCGGTCGCCCCCTACCTGGCGCTGGCCCGGCGCACCGCGGACCGGGCGGTGGCCGCCGGCCGGCTACGCCCGGTCGACGCCGAACCGCTGCTCGGCGTCCTCGGTCGGGACCACACCGAGATGGCGGGCGTGAGCGAGCGGCAGCGAGCGAATCATCGACCCAGTGCGGACAGCGCTCAGGCCGGCGCCGAGCGAAGCGAGGTGGCGGCATGACCGAGGCAGGTCAGGTGCTGGTGCACACCCGCGCCGAGTTGGCCCGGGCCCGGGCAACTCTCACCGGAACGGTGGGGGTGGTGATGACCATGGGTGCCCTGCACGAGGGGCACGAGACGCTGCTGCGGGCCGCCCGCGAGCGGGCCGACCACGTGATCGTCACCATCTTCGTGAACCCGCTGCAGTTCGGACCCAACGAGGACTTCGACCGCTACCCGCGTACCCTCGATGCCGACCTGGAGGTGTGCCGGCGGGCCGGCGCCGACCTGGTCTTCGCGCCCTCGGTGGCGGCGATGTACCCGGGTGGTGAGCCGGCGGTACGGGTCAACCCGGGCCCGCTCGGCGAGGACCTGGAGGGGCTCAGCCGGCCGGGGTTCTTCCACGGCGTGCTCACCGTGGTGCTGAAACTGCTCCAGCTCACCCGACCCGATCTGGCCTTCTTCGGCGAGAAGGACTACCAGCAGTTGACCCTGGTCCGGCGGATGTGCCGGGACCTGGACGTGCCGGTGGAGGTGGTCGGGGTGCCCACCGTCCGGGAACCGGACGGGCTGGCCCTGTCCAGCCGCAACCGCTACCTCTCGCCGGCCGAGCGGCAGACGGCGCTGAGCCTGTCGCGGGCGCTGCGCGCCGGTGCCGAGGCGGCCGACGCCGGCCGCGACGCCGGGGCGGTGCTGACCGCCGCACATGCCGCCTTCGGCGCCGACGCGCCCGACGCGCGGCTCGACTACCTCGTCCTCACCGATCCCGAACTGGAGCCTGGGCCGGTCCGCGGCCCGGCCCGGCTGCTGGTCGCCGCCTGGGTGGGTGCCACCCGGTTGATCGACAACGCCCCGGTCCGGCTCGACCCGGCCTCCTGACCTCCGACACTTTCGCGCGAAAGGCGTCCGATGTACCGCACCATGCTCAAGTCCAAGATTCACCGGGCCACGGTGACCCAGGCGGATTTGCACTACGTCGGCTCGGTGACCGTCGACGAGGACCTGCTCGACGCCGCTGACCTGCTGCCCGGCGAGCAGGTAGCGATCGTGGACATCACCAACGGGGCCCGGCTCGAGACGTACGTGATCCCGGGCCGGCGGGGCAGTGGCGTGATCGGCATCAACGGTGCCGCCGCCCACCTGGTGCACCCGGGTGACCTGGTCATCTTGATCTCGTACGGCCAGATGGACGACGCCGAGGCCCGCACCTACCGCCCACGGGTGGTGCACGTCGACGCCGACAACAAGGTTGTCGACCTGGGCGCCGACCCGTCCACCGCCGCTCCCGGCACCGCCGGCACCCCCGTCCCCAACCCGCTCGCGGTGTAAGGAAGGGCCCCTTCTTATCGCCTCGGGCGGTAGAAGGGCCCCTTATTAACACCTCCCCACCGCCCCGCGACCCGTGCACCGTGAATCCGGTCTGTCACGGGATGGTCATTTCTGGTTACGCTGGTAGCGCCGTCGGGGGACGGCCGCTGGCTGGGGGAGGCGGCGTGCTGCTGCAGCGTGCGACGAGAAGCCTGATCGCGGCCTTCGCCATGGCTGCGCTGCTGGTGGGCTGCGGCGCGCCCGGCGGGCTCGACGGCGACCTGGTCGACGACTGGGCGGCGCTGCCGCCGCCCGGGCCGTTCACCCCGGCTGCCGAGGTCTGCCATGAGGCCGACTTTGCCGACGCGGTGCCGGTCGCGGCGTACGTCCCGGTGGACTGTGCCGCGCCGCATCGGGTGGAAACCGTGCATATCGGTGCATTCCCGGACGGGCGTGAGTCGCCACCGATCGCGTCGGTCGAACTACGCGCGGCGTTCGCCGACTGCGACAACCGGGCTACCGGCTATGTCGGTGACAACTGGCGGGCCGGCCGGCTCCGGCTGGCGGTCGCGGTGCCGTCCGGGCCGGGCTGGGCGGCCGGCTCGCGGTGGTACCGCTGCGACCTGATGGAGGTCAGCACGGTCGAGGCGGCGGCCACGGTCGTGCTGCGTACCGGCTCCCTGCGCGACGCCCTCCGGGTGCCGTCGCCGTTGCGGCTGGGGTGCCAGCAGACCCGTACCGGCCGGGGCGGGGTGGTGCAGACCCTGCTGCCGGTGGACTGCGCCGAGCGCCACGACGCCGAGTTCGCCGGGGTGTGGCAGGCCCCCGACCGCCCGTACCCATCGCGGAGCGCCGAGTGGGTGCCGCTCTACGCCGGCTGCCGTAGCGTCCTCGCCCGGTACGCCGGCCTGCCGGACGACGCCGACCTGGCCTTCCGCAGCGACGTGGTGGTCCGCCCACCCGGGGCCGGCCGGTGGCGTGCCGGGGACCGGGGCGTCCGCTGCTACCTGTGGCTCGCAGACCGCGCCGTGACCGGGTCGCTCAAGGGTGCCGGCCCGGCC
>NZ_JBFBAO010000577.1:0-2564 GCF_040682255.1 Micromonospora sp. NPDC051296
ACCAGGCCCAGGCCGAACAAGTGCTCATCCGCCAGCGGCTACCCACCAGGAGTCTGCCTCACCCACCGGCCAACTCCCACAACTCATTAGGACGAACAGGGGACAAGGGCGGCCCAGGGGGTGGCCCATCTGGGGTCGCTCAGGGGCACGGTGACGGAGGGTAGCAACGAATCATCCACAGGTTTATCCACAGGGGTTGTCCTGCTGAATGGCGTCGCGGCAGGGTCTGCCCATGGCGTCCGTCTTCGAACCCCCGGATCTCGGCCCGACGGTCGGGCCGTTTCCCATCGCCGGCCTGGTGCGGCGGGCCCGGCGGATCGTCGGCCTCAGCCAGGCGCGGATGGGCCGGTTCGCGAAGGTCGCACCGTCCACCGTCGGCCGGGTGGAGGCGGGGACGCTGACGCCGAGCCTGGCGGTGCTTCAACGCCTGCTGGGTGCCGCCGGCCTCTACCTGGTGGCGGTCGACCAGGACGGGCATGTGGTATTGCCGATGGAGGTCTGGGACGATACCCGGGACGGTGCGGGGCGCCGCTACCCGGCACACCTGGACACGATCCTCGACCCAGAGCCGGGCGAGTGGTGGGGGGGACATCTACGGCCTGGCGCGTCCGCCGGAGACGTACCGCCGCAGCCCGATCGACCGGGAGGCGCGACGGCGCTGCAGCCAGTGGGAGGTGCGGGTGGCCAAGTACCGCAACGTCCCGCCGCCTCCGGATCCCCGGAACTGGTACCACTGAGCGCCCCGTGGCCGGCGCCGGCGGCTCAGCGGGAGTTGTCCAGGCGGTGCACCAGGTCGGCCACGTCGACGCTGTACTCGCACCAGTCGCGGTCCGGGCGGTAGCCCAACTCCGCGTTGACCTTGAGCATCGCCTCGTTGGCCTGGGCGTTCCAGGTCTGCACCTCGGTCAGCTGTGGCTCGGCCGAGCGCAGCTCCATCAGCATCCGGGCCTTGATCGCGCGGTCGATCCCGTAGCCGCGGTGGTCCTGCACCACGATGGTGTCGTACTGGTCGGCGCGGGTCGGGTGCTGGGCCGGCACCACGACCTCGGTCAGGCCGGCCACCTCACCGCTCTGCTCGTGCAGGGCGAGCACGATGTACGGCTTCATCCCCCGCCGGTGCAGGCAGTCCAGGCTGTCCCGCAGCCGCTGCGAGTCGTACGAACTCGGTCGCAGCTCGCCGTCCTCGATGTCCCGGATCTCGGCTTTGGCCCGGGCGTACGCCTCGATCAGCTCGTCGGGTGGCCCGCCCGGATGGAACTCAACGTGGTAGCCCGCGCCGACCCCGGTGGACATCTCGGCCAACTCGGCCCAGTCGACACCGGACAGGTCGAGCACGCTGCGGGTCTCGACGTACTCCCGGCTGAAGCCCAGCGACTCGTAGAAGGCGATGGCGGGGGTATCGCCCACCACCTCCACCCCGATCGACTCGAAGCCCTCCTGATACACCCGGCGGGCGGCGCGCAGGACGAGGTCCCGGCCGAGCCCGGTGCGCCGGGCGGAGGGGTGTACGAGCACCTCCAGCACGCCGATGTTGCCGAGCAGCAGCACGTTCACCTGGCCCAGCAGCGAGCCGGGTGTGCCGTCGGTGGCCGGCTCGGCCTGGGCCACCCAGGAGATCCGCCGTTCGCCGGGCATCACCTCGGCGAGGTATTCCCGCAGCGAACTCTCCCGCCATGGCGGGTCCTGCGGAAGATCGACCGCCAGGACCGCGTTCAGCGTGTCCAGCAGCGACACGATCTCGGCGGACGACGCGGTCCTGGGGTCCCACTCGCGCACCATCACCCGTCTAGCTTGCCTTTAACAGCAGCCTGGGGGAAGTGTCCAGTTCTCCAATGTATGCGGACGATCACTTCACGTGCGACTGGCCTGTCCGTACCGGTTGGCGGTGTCGAACACCGCCCGGGCGTACCTGCCGACGTTGTTGTACGACAGGATGGCGTTCCACCAGTCACCCGGAATGGTGAGGTTGCGGCCTCCCTTGCACAGGTACATGCCGGCGGCGAGGGCGGCGTCGTGGATGTTGTGCGGGTCCTTGCGGCCGTCGTTGTCGGCGTCGGCGCCGTTCTCCTGCCAGGTCGTCGGGATGAACTGCATCGGCCCGACC
Organism: Micromonospora sp. NPDC051296; assembly: GCF_040682255.1. Taxonomy (NCBI): domain Bacteria; kingdom Bacillati; phylum Actinomycetota; class Actinomycetes; order Micromonosporales; family Micromonosporaceae; genus Micromonospora; species Micromonospora sp. NPDC051296. The sequence continues at coordinate 2,105 of NZ_JBFBAO010000577.1, forward strand.
GCACGGTCGTAGGTGGTGTCCCGGTCCAGCTCGCCCCGATCGGTGTCGTTGATCCGCATCCGGCCGCCCTGACCGTCCAGCGGCAAACCGATGATCTCCGGGGTGGCCCGGCCGTCCGGCCCGAGCTGCGCGTTGTTGGCCTGCCCGTGGCGGGACTCGACGAAGCCGATCGCGGCCAGGGTGGTCCAGCTCAGGCCGCAGCTGCGGTTGGTCTCGGCGAGCACCAGCTCGGCGTAGCCGTACGCCTGCATGGCGATCGGGTCGATGCCGGCCTTGGCGCCGACCTCGCGGGCCCAGCCGGCGAGGGCGTCGGACGGGCGTCCGCCGACCGGCAGACCGCCACCCGGCGCGGTCGGCGGTGTCGCGCCCGGGGGAGGACCTGGCCGACACGTTCGACGCCATGATCGGCCGGCTCGACCGCTCGTTCGAGGGGCAGCGGCGGTTCATCGCCAACGCCTCC
>NZ_JBFBAO010000578.1:0-2555 GCF_040682255.1 Micromonospora sp. NPDC051296
GGCACAGCCCCACCCATGGGTACTACGGTCACGCTGGCCACCTCCTACGGCCAGACTACCCGTCAAAGCGAAAAAAACGCAAGGTCATCCTTGAGATGGCGACGGGACGGTGCAACGTCGGGGTCACCGGCGAGCGGAGTGGCATCAGCCGAGCAGGGCTCGCCGGGGATCGTCGAGGGCTTCGAGCAGCGCCACCACGCTGGCCGACCCTGTGGGGTGCCGAAAGTGGGTCATCAGGGTTGACCTGGGCGGACCTGTGCTCGGCGGCGGTGTCGGACATCATCCCTATCTGTGCCCCTACGCCTGCTCTACCTCATGTTCTGCCGGATCGCCGGCTGGCTGTCTCTGCTCGCAAGGACCACCACAGCCAAGGACATCGAGATTCTCGTCCTGCGCCACGAGAACGCCGTCCTGCGCCGGCAGAACCCGAAGCCGCGCCTGGACTGGACGGACCGAGCCATACTCGCCGCCCTGATCAGACTCCTGCCCCGGGCGTTGAAGGCCCATCGGCTCGTCACCCCGACGACGGTCCTGCGCTGGCATCGTCGCCTGGTGGCCCGCCACTGGACCTACCCGAACCTGCCAGGTCGCCCAGCGATCGACCCGGTAGCTGCCGCTCTCGTCGAGCAGATGGCCCGGGACAATCCCGGTTGGGGCTGCCAGCGCATCCAAGGCGAACTGCTCGGCCTGGGTCACCGGCTCGGCGCCTCCACGATCCGGCGCATCCTCAACCGGCTGGGCATACCACCGGCGCCCGTACGCCATGACCACACCACCTGGCGCCGGTTTCTCCGCACGCAGGCGTCGACCCTGCTGGCCTGTGACTTCTTCCATGTGGACTGCGCGCTCACCCTGAAGCGTCTGTATGTGTTCTTCGTGATTGGAGGTCGGCAGCCGGTACGTGCACATCCTCGGCGTCACCGCCAACCCCAACGGGCCGTGGACCGCCCAGCAGGCCCGCAACCTGCTCATCGACCTCAGCGAACGGACTGATCAGTTCAAGGTCCTGATCCGTGACCGGGCCGGACAATTCACATCCGCCTTCGACGCCGTACTCGCCGACAACGGCATCACCGCCTGCAAGATCCCGCCACGGAGCCCGCAAGCAAACGCGTACGCGGAAAGGTTCATCGGCACCGTACGCCGCGAGGTCACCGACCGTATGCTCATCGTCGGTGAACGGCACCTACGCCGAACACTCGATCTATACGCCCGCCACTACAACGGGCGGCGTCCGCATCGGGCGCTGCAGTTGCGGCCCCCACGCTCCGACCGGCCCGTCGTTGACCTGAACCACCAGGGGATCAAACGCCGGCCCGTCCTCGGCGGGCTGATCAACGAGTACGAACGAGCCGCGTAGAAGGCCCAACTCAGACCAGGTAATGGGGTTTTGGAACCCGACAGGCGGCCGAAACCGCCGGCGCGGCGGACGGCGCGGTCGACATCCCGGGCCTGGTCGAGGTCGCCACCCGCGGCGGATCGAGCCGCCTGGTGACCGAGGCACGGCGTTTGACCGCGGCGCTCGGCAGGGCGCAATAGGGCACGCCGATCAGTCGATGACCACCACCACTTTGCTCGGCGCCTCGGGCGGATCGACGAAGATGGCCAGCGGCAACCAGCCGATGCGGCCGACATCGATTGTCGTTAGCTGCCCGGAGACGTTGCTGCCCACCTCGAGCGCGGGTGTGGTGAACGAAAGCTCACCCTCGTAGACCCGCACGCCGGGGGCGGGGGCGTCCCCGCCCCGGCGTACCTCGATGGATACGTCCCCGTCCAGGTCGTCGCGGGTCGCGACGAGGACGGCCTCGGTGCTGGCCACCGCCGGCTCCGCTCCCGTCTCTGGGATGGGCAGGTCGGTGGCGCCCGCCGACTGGACGACGACCTGGGCGTACAGCGGCATCACGCTGACGGTTGCGAGTACCTCGGCCATGCCACCTCACTGATTGGTCGGGGGTCGGGTCCGCCAGTCCGGCGGCAGGTTGATCACTTGCACCAGGTACGGTTCGCCGTGCTTGAGCCGATGCTTGGCGTAGAAGGCGCCGATGACGCCACCCTGGATATTGTTCTCCAGGCGCGGCACGCCGGCCACGCGGGAGCCCAGCCCGCCCTGCATTGACGAGGCGAACGGGTACTCGTCGCAGCTCCCCGTGCCCTGGAACCGCCCACAGGCCAGAATCCGGTTCGCCGTGATCCAAGCCGGGTCCATGTTCCGGTTCAAAATGTGGGGCATCTTCTCGTCCTCGATGGCCGCCTGAATGTTGCGCGCGATGTTCGGCATGATATTCGCATCGATGATGAGGACCGGCACTTCCCTCGTCCGGGTCCGCGCTTCGGCCTGGGTACGTGCGGCCTGCATCGACTGCCAGACGTTCATCGCGTTGTCCCACTGCCGCTGGCCGGCCTGGCGACGGGCGCCGCTCATGGTCATCTCGAAGTCGACCGGGTCGACCGCCCCGAGGCTCCTCGCAGGCAGCGGTCGTTCCTCGAGCAGTGCCCGGTCGCGGGCCGACGGCTGGGTGGCCAGGTAGTAGACGCCGCCGGCCAGCAGGGCGACC
>NZ_JBFBAO010000579.1:0-2541 GCF_040682255.1 Micromonospora sp. NPDC051296
GACCGACGCCGACGGCGAGCCCTTCCTGCCCGGGTACGGCGTCTTCACCACCGACCAGCTCGCCGCCGCCCTCGGGCCCCGGCTGCGCGACCTGCTCGGCGACGCCGTCCGGCTGCCGGAGCAGCCCCGACCCCGGACCCTGCTGCCGCTGGTCACCTCCCGTAAACCGTTCTTCTGCTCGGGCTGCCCGCACAACAGCTCCCTCGCCGTGCCAGCCGGTGCCGTGGTGGGCGCCGGGATCGGCTGCCACATCCTGGAACTCGTGGTGCCCCGCGAGGAGTACGGCACCATGGCCGGCTACACGCAGATGGGCGGCGAGGGTGCGCAGTGGGTCGGAATGGCTCCCTTCACCAGCACGCCGCACATCTTCCAGAACGTCGGTGACGGCACCTTCCACCATTCCGGCAGCCTCGCCCTGCGCCAGGCCGTCGCGGCCGGCGTGAACATCACCTACAAGCTGCTGTACAACAGCGCGGTCGGGATGACCGGCGGCCAGCACGTCGAGGGGGTGCTCGACGTACCCCGGCTGGTCCGGATGCTGGCCGCCGAGGGCGTCGCCCGCACCATCATCACCACTGACGACACCCGCAAGTACCGGTGGCTGCGGCTGCCTCGCGGCGTGCAGGTGTGGAAGCGTGAGCGGCTGCTGGAGGCGCAGGAGGTGCTCGCCGCCACCCCGGGGGTCACCGTCCTGCTGCACGACCAGCACTGCGCGGCCGAGAAGCGCCGGCTGCGCAAGCGCAAGCAGATGGCCCAACCGACCCGGCGGGTCGTCATCAACGACCGCGTCTGCGAGGGCTGTGGGGACTGCAGCGCGAAGTCACAGTGCCTGAGCGTGCAGCCGGTGGAGACCGAGTTCGGCCGTAAGACGACGATCCACCAGTCGTCCTGCAACTTCGACTACTCCTGCATGCGGGGCGACTGCCCCTCGTTCATGACGGTGGAGACCTCGGCGGGCGGCCGTGCCCGCCCGTCGGGCGACGGTACCGTCCCGCCGCTGCCGGACCTGCCGGCGCCGGTGCTGACCGTGCCGACCGACGCGTTCAACGTCTACCTGACCGGCATCGGCGGCACCGGCGTGGTGACGGTGAGCCAGGTGCTCGCCACCGCAGCCGTGCTCGACGGCAAACTGGTACGCAACCTCGACCTGACCGGCTCCAGCCAGAAGGCCGGACCGGTGGTGTCGCAACTGCAGGTCTACACCGACCCGTCGGCCGAGCCGGCCGCCCAGATCGCCGACGGCGACGCCGATCTGATGCTCGCCTTCGACCTGCTCGCCGCGATGAACGCCAAGGGCCTGGCCAAGGCGTCGCCGGCCCGCACGGTGGCGGTCGGCTCGTTGAGCCCGACACCCACGGCGGACATGGCGGTCGACCCGAGTATCGGCTACCCGTCGATCGAGGCGCAGGCTGGCCAGCTCGGTGACGTGACACGGCGCGACGACAACGTCTTCGTCGACCCGGAGGCGATCGCGGACGCGGTCTTCGGCAACCACCTGATGGCCAACACCGTGCTGGTGGGCGCGGCGTACCAGAGCGGCGCGCTACCCATCTCGGCGGCGTCGATCGAGGAGGCGTACCGGCTGAACGGGACCGCCGTCGCGGCGAACGTGCAGGCGTTCCGGTGGGGCCGGGCCGCCGTCGCGGAGCCCGCCACGGTCGAGGCGCTGGTCGCGGCTCGCCGGCGTCGGCTCGCGCCCCCGCCGCTGTCGGCCGCCCTGGCCGAGCGGGTCGGCGGCCTGTCGGCGGACCCGTCGTTGCGGGATCTGCTGCGTACCCGGGTCGCGGACCTGGTGGCGTACCAGAGTTCCGGGTATGCCCAGCGGTACCTCGACGCGGTGGAGCGGGTGGCGGCGGCGGAGACGACGGTCAGCGGCGCACCCGGCCCGCTCACCCGGGCCGCGGCGACCCAGCTGCACCGGCTGATGGCCTACAAGGACGAGTACGAGGTGGCCCGGCTGCACCTGCTCGACTCGGCCCGGGACGCGGTGCGGGAGCAGTACGGCGCCGGGGCGAAGGTCTCCTGGCACCTGCACCCGCCCATCCTGCGGGCGATGGGGATGACCTCCAAGATCCGGCTCGGGCCGTGGTTCCGGCCCGGCTTCCAGGCGCTCGCCCTGCTCAAGCGGGTACGCCACACGCCGCTGGACGTCTTCGGCTACGCCCACGTACGCCGGGTCGAACGGGACCTGGTCGTCCACTACACCGCGCTCGCCGAGGCGGTCGCCGCCGCGGTGACCGCCGACAACCTCGACCGCTGCGTGCGGCTGCTCGACCAGGCCGACACGATTCGCGGCTACGAGGAGGTCAAGCTCCGCAACGTCACCCGCTACCTGTCCGTGGTGGAGCCGGAAGCCCGCGCACTGGGACTGGAGCCGGTCGTCCCGCAACCCCTGACGTCGTTGCGGCCCCACTGACGGCCGCAACGCGCCCCGGTCACTTCTCGCGAGGGGAACGAGCCGGCCGGATCCGCAGCACGCGGATCCAGCCGGCGCTGCTGCCGGCGCCGCCGAGAAGGAGAACCGCTGATGGGTACGAAGCG
>NZ_JBFBAO010000580.1:0-2517 GCF_040682255.1 Micromonospora sp. NPDC051296
CGGATCACCGCCGCGTACGTCGGCCAGCAGCCGCGGCTGCTCCTCGGTGGCCATCCGGACCGCCTGGCGGGGCACCCCGGCGCGGGCGACGAAGCGCCACCCGGCCGCCTCCGCGCCCGGCTCGGCGAGCACCACGACGGCGTTCGAGGCGACGTCGACGTACCAGCCGGAGACCTGCGCGGCCCGCGCGGCGGTCCGGTCCATCCGGGTCTTGAGCGCGTCGAGTTGCCCGACCCCGCGCTCCACCACCTTCGGCACCGCCCCGGCGTCCCGCACCCGCTGCGCCTCGGCCGGGTTGGCGACCGCCACGTTGAGCTGGCTGCCGTCGGCGCTGAGCCAACTGCCGCCGTAGTCCGCGCCGAGCTGCGCCCGCAGCTGGTCGACCACGCCGGTCGCCCAGCGTTCGGTCTTCAGCCGGGCGGCCACCTGCGTCTGGTCCAGCCGCAGGTCCCGGCGCATCGCCTCGACCACCTCCGGGTCGGCTCCGTCCACCGCCTGGCTGGTCGGCGCGCTGCGCGGCGCGCCATCGTCACCGGCGAACGACGGCAGGGCCACCGCCGCCGCCGCGCCCACCGCCGCCACCACGACACCGATGGCTGTCAATCGTCTGCGGTCCATCCGCCACGCTCCTCCCGGCCGGCGTGGGTACGCCTGCCGGGACGGAGTACGGGCAAAAGACCCGAACGGTTCAGACCTCCACGACGGTGGGGACGATCATCGGGCGGCGGCGGTACGCGTCGTTGACCCAGCGGCCCACGGTGCGACGGACGATCTGCTGGAGCTGGTGCGGATCGGTGATCCCGTCCGCCGCGGCCCGGTTGAGCGCCTCGGTGACCAGCGGGATCACCGCGTTGAACGCCTCCGGGTCCTCGGAGAAGCCCTTGGCGGACACCGTCGGGCCGGCAACCACCTTGCCGGTGACCGAGTCCACCACGACGGTGGCGGCGATGAACCCACCGTCGCCGAGGATGCGACGCTCGGTGAGCAGCGACTCGCTGACGTCACCGACGGCCAGGCCGTCGACGTAGACGTATCGGCTCTTGACGTGCCCGACCAGGCTGGCCCGGCCCTCCACCAGGTCGACCACGTCGCCGTCCTCGCAGAGCACCACCCGGTCGGCCGCCACGCCGGACTCGATGCCCAGCCGGGCGTGCGCGCGCAGGTGCCGCCACTCCCCGTGCACCGGCATCAGGTTGCTCGGCCGTACGACGTTGAGCAGGTAGAGCAGCTCCCCGGCGGGGGCGTGGCCGGAGACGTGCACCTTGGCCACGTCCTTGTGCACCACCACCGCGCCGGCTCGGGCCAGTCGGTTGATCACCCGGTAGACCGAGGTCTCGTTGCCCGGCACCAGCGAGGAGGCCAGCACCACGGTGTCGCCCGGGGCGATGGTGATGTGCCGGTGGTCACCGCTGGCCATCCGGCCCAGGGCACTCATCGGCTCGCCCTGCGAACCGGTGGACATCAGCACGATCTGCTCGGGCGGCATCGAGGTCGCCTCGTCCAGGCCGACGACCAGGCCGGGCGGGATGTTCAGCAGCCCCAGGTCACGGGCGATGCCCATGTTCCGGACCATCGACCGGCCGATCAGGGCCACCTTGCGGCCGTGTTCGAGCGCCGAGTCGAAGACCTGCTGCACCCGGTGCACGTGGGAGGCGAACGAGGCGACGATGATCCGGCCGCGCGCCTTGGCGAAGATCGAGTCGAGGACCGGGCCGATCTCCCGCTCGGGCGTGACGAAGCCGGGGATCTCCGCGTTGGTGGAGTCCGACAGCAGCAGGTCCACGCCCTCGGCGCCGAGCCGGGCGAACCCGGCCAGGTCGGTGATCCGGCCGTCCAGCGGAAGCTGGTCCATCTTGAAGTCGCCGGTGTGCAGCACCAGCCCGGCCGGGGTGCGGATGGCCACCGCGAGCGCGTCCGGGATCGAGTGGTTGACGGCGAAGAACTCGCACTCGAACGGGCCGAGCCGTTCCCGGCCGCCCTCCCGCACGGTCAGGGTGTACGGCTGGATGCGCCGCTCGGCCAGCTTCGCCTCGACCAGCGCGAGGGTGAACTGCGAGCCGACCAGCGGGATGTCGGTCTTGTGGGCGAGCAGGTAGGGCACGGCGCCGATGTGGTCCTCATGGCCGTGGGTCAGCACGATCGCCTGGATGTCGTCGAGCCGGTCGAGGATGGGACCGAAGTCGGGCAGGATCAGATCGACGCCCGGCTGCTCCACGTCGGGGAAGAGCACGCCGCAGTCGACGACCAGCAGCTTCCCGTCGTACTCGAAGACGGTCATGTTCCGACCAATGGCGCCGAGCCCGCCGAGCGGCATGATCCGCAGTCCGCCCTCCGGCAGCGGCGGGGGCAGTTGGGCCTCCTCGTTGTGCGCCTCGGTCACGCGTTCACCTCATTCTGCGACGCCGTCACCCGGCGTCCATCGTGTCGTTCGATCATTCGGAAAGCGGTAGACCCGCTGCCGCGCAGTCGGCGCGCAGCTGGGCAACCTGGCCGTCAGTGGCGTCCACCAGCGGCGGC
>NZ_JBFBAO010000581.1:0-2505 GCF_040682255.1 Micromonospora sp. NPDC051296
TCACCATGGCGAAGGCGATCCCCACCGTACGCAGCGCCACCGCGCCGATCAGGCCGGCGAGGATCGTCCCGCCGATGATCGCCAGCGGCGCGGCCTGCCACAGCGGCAGCCCGGCCCGGGTGATCAGGATGTCGGTGCCGTACACCCCGGCGGCGAAATACAGGGCGTGCCCGAAGGAGAGCATCCCGGTCCGCCCGAACAACAGGTCGTACCCGGCCGCCAGGCCACCGAAGACCAGGCAGACGGCGAGCAGTTGCAGGGTGCCCGGCGAGTTCAGCGCGCCCTCGAGGATGCCCGGCAGGTGCAGCGTCGAGTACGGCAGGATCAGCGCCACAGCCAGCACGACCAGCGGCAGGAACGGGCGGATCCGGGTCCACGGGGTCGGCTCGGCGGTCGGCTCCGACGGCGTCCCCGCCGGGGGTGCCGGAACCTCGGGGGACTTGACCTCGGTCATGCCGTTGCCACCTTTCCGGCGATGCCCTGCGGGCGCAGCAGCAGCACCACGGCCAGCAGCGCGACCACGCAGATGTCGCCCAGCCCGGAGGTGCCGTAGTAGTTCACGAACTGTTGCAGCAGCCCGACCGCGACCGCCGCGTACGCGGACCCGACCACCGAGCCCATGCCGCCGATGACCACCACGATGAACGCGAAGATCAGCAGCGACCCGCCCTGCTGGGGTGAGACGGTGCCGAAGTAGACGCTGCCCAGCGCGCCGGCCAGCGCCGCCGCCGCCCCGCCGATGGCGAAGACCAGGGTGAACGCCTTGCGTACGTCGATGCCGAGCGCGGTGACCATCTCCCGGTTCTCCACCCCGGCCCGGATGATCAGGCCGTACCGGGTCCAGCGGAGGAAGGCCAGGATCGCGCCGAGCACCAGCGCCGCCGCGACGATCAGCAACAGGCCGCCGTTGGGCACCTGCGCGCCGAGGATCGAGGTCACCTGCCGGGTCCACTCCGGACGGGGGAACGGCCGGGCGTCCGCGCCCCAGGTGGCCTGCAACAGCGCCACGCCGGCCAGCGAGAGACCCACGGTGACCAGCACCTGCTCGATGGTGCGGGAGTAGAGCGGCCGGATCAGCACCAGCTCGACCAGCACCGCCATCAGCGTGCCGGCGGCCACTCCGAAGGCGACCGCCACCACGAACCCGAGGCCGTCGGGCCCGGCGCCGGGCAGGTTCCCGGCCGCCCACCAGGTGGCGTACGCGCCGACGCCGAGGAACAGCCCGTGCGCGAAGTTGAGCACGTCGGCCAAGCCGAAGACCAGCGACAGGCCGGAGGCCACCAGGAAGTACAGGGCGGCCAGACCGAGCCCGGTCAGCGTCAACAGGATGATCGCGTCCATCAGTGGTGCACCTCCGCCGAGCCGACGCCGAGCAGCGACCTGGTCAGCGCGGTCTCCCGCAGCAGTTCCTGGGCATCACCGGTCCAGGCGACCTTGCCGGCGGCCAGCACCACCGCGTCGCGGGCCAGCCGCCGGACCACGGCCAGGTTCTGCTCGACCAGCAGCACCGGTACGGATTCGGCCACCCGCTCCAGCACCTCGGCCACCTCGGTCACCACCTTCGGCGCCAACCCCTTGGTCGGCTCGTCGACCAGCAGCAGCCGGTTGTCGTTGAGCAGCACCCGGCCGATGGCGAGCATCTGCTGCTGCCCGCCCGACAGCGACCCGGCCCGTTGCCGGGCGCGCCGGTCCAGCTCGGGGAAGAGCGCGAACACCCGGTCGTACGCCGGGGTGCTGCCGCGCCGCTCGGCCAGCCGCAGGTTCTCCGCGACGGTGAGCCCGGCGAAGACGCACCGGTCCTCCGGCACGTAGCCGAGCCCGCCGCGGACCAGGCGATGGGTTGGTTGGGCGAGCAGGGTCTGCCCGCCCATCCGGACCGTGCCCTGCGCCTCGCCGTTGCGGGGCGTCAGCCCGACGACGGCGCGCAGGGTGGTGGTCTTGCCCACGCCGTTGCGGCCGAGCAGCACGGTGACCCCGGTCGGGGCGACCGTGAACGAGACCCCCTGAAGGATGTGCAGCCCCGCGATCCGGACCGAGAGATCCTCCACGGTCAGCACAGGCTCGACGGTCATAGCTGCTCCCCGAGGTAGGCCTCTTGCACGGTCGGGTTGGCCATCACCGTCTCCGGGGTGTCGCAGGCCAGCAGGGCGCCGTGGTGCATCACGGCGATCCGGTCGGCCAGTTCCAGGATCACGTCCATGTGGTGCTCGACCATCAGCACCGACCGCCCGCTGTCCCCGGTCAGCGACCGGATCACCCGGACCAGTTCCGGCACGTCCTCCGCGCTGACCCCGGCCATCGGCTCGTCCAGCAGCATCACCCGCGGTTCGCCGGCCAGCAGCAGGGCGATCTCCAGCTTGCGTTTCTCGCCGTGGGCGAGGGTGCCGGCCAGCGCCGTACCCCGGTGGGCCAGGCCCACCCGGTCGAGCGCCGTGTCGGCGGCGGCGGCGACCTCCCCGGCGGCCGCCCCCCCCCCCCCCCCCAGACTACAACCCCCACCCGGAC
>NZ_JBFBAO010000582.1:0-2500 GCF_040682255.1 Micromonospora sp. NPDC051296
GATCACCGATTCGGCGTCGCCGTCGCTGCTCGGCGAGCTCCTAGCCGTCACCGGCTAGACCACCATGTTGCAACGACCCCTCGAATCCGCCCTCCAGGCGTTAACAAGGGGCCCTTCCTTGCATCTTGGGCATTGACGGGGTTCGGTGATGCCAGTAGACCTTGGTGATGGAGGGCTGCCCATGAAGAGAGCGCCGCTCACACTGGAACAGCTACGGGTGGCCGTCGCCGATCGCGAGATCGACACGGTGGCGCTGGCCCTGGTCGACATGCAGGGCCGGTTGCAGGGCAAGCGGTTCCACGCCCCGTACTTCCTCGACCAGGTCGTCGCGCACGGCAGCGAGGGGTGTGACTACCTGCTCGCCGTCGACGTCGACATGAACACCGTCGACGGGTACGAGATGTCCAGCTGGTCCCGGGGCTATGGCGACCTCGCGATGAAGCCGGACTTCGACACCCTGCGCCGGGTGCCGTGGCAGCCCGGCACCGCCCTGCTCCTGGCCGACCTGGAGTGGCTGGACGGCTCCGGCCCGGTGCCCGCCTCGCCCCGGCAGATCCTCCGCCGCCAACTCGACCGGCTGGCCGAGTACGGGCTGACCGCGTACGCCGGCACCGAGCTGGAGTTCGTCCTGTTCCGCGACACGTACGAGCAGGCGTGGCAGCGCGGCTACCGCGACCTGACCCCGGCCAACCAGTACAACGTGGACTACTCGCTGCTCGGCACCGCCCGGGTGGAGCCGCTGCTGCGCCGCATCCGCACCGAGATGGCCGGCGCGGGGCTGACCCCGGAGAGCGCCAAGGGGGAGTGCAACCTCGGCCAGCACGAGATCGCCTTCCGCTACGACGCGGCGGTGACCTGCGCCGACCACCACGTGATCTACAAGAACGGGGCGAAGGAGATCGCCGCCCAGCAGGGCATGTCGATCACCTTCATGGCCAAGCCGAACGCCCGGGAGGGCAACTCCTGCCACATCCACTTCTCGCTGCGTGACACCTCCGGCGGCTCGGCCCTGCTCGGGGACGGCCCGGCGCACCTGAGCGTCACCGGGCAGCGGGTACTCGCCGGGCTGCTCGCCACGATGCGGGAGCTGAGCCTGTTCTTCGCGCCGAATGTCAACTCGTACAAGCGCTACCAGCCCGGCTCGTTCGCGCCGACCGCGCTGCGCTGGGGCACCGACAACCGCACCTGTGCACTGCGGGTGGTCGGGCACGGCCAGGGGATGCGGGTGGAGAACCGGGTGCCGGGCGCGGACGTCAATCCGTACCTGGCGATCGCGGCCCTGGTGGCGGGCGCGGTGTACGGCATCGAACGGGAGTTGGAGCTGGGCGAGGAGTGCACCGGCAACGCCTACGACGACGCGGCGGCAGAACGCGTCCCCACCACTCTCCGCGACGCCCTAACCCTCTGGCAGTCCTCCGAGGTAGCCCGGGACGCCTTCGGCGATGACGTGGTCGCCCACTACGCCAACATGGCCCGCGTCGAGCTGGCCGCCTTCGACGCCGCCGTAACCGACTGGGAACTGACCCGTGGCTTCGAACGCCTCTGACCGTCCCCGCCCGCAGACTCCCCGCGATCTTGCACTTTCGGTCGCTGATTCGTGGTGATGGGTGGCTTATGTCCCGACAGAAAGTGCAAGATCGGCGGGGCAAGGGTGAGGGCGAGGGTGAGGGAGGGTGGGGCGTGGGGGTGGTGCGGGATCCGGCTACCGGGGCGGTGTTGCGGGAGGTTGCGGGGAGGTCGGTGGGGGAGGTCGATGCGGCGATCGGGCGGGCTCAGCGGGCGTACGAGCGGTGGCGGGGGGTGGCGCCGGGGGAGCGGGCGCGGCTGTTGCGGCGGTTCGCGGCGGTGGTGGATGACCACCTTGAGGAGCTGGCGCAGCTGGAGGTACGTAACGCCGGACACACCATCGGCAACGCCCGGTGGGAGGCGGGCAATGTGCGGGATGTGCTCGACTACTACGCGGGGGCGCCGGAGCGGCTCACCGGGCGGCAGATCCCGGTGCCGGGCGGGCTGGACGTCACCTTCCACGAGCCGCTCGGCGTGGTCGGGGTGATCGTGCCGTGGAACTTCCCGATGCCGATCGCCGCCTGGGGCTTCGCCCCCGCGCTCGCCGCCGGCAACACGGTGGTGCTCAAGCCGGCCGAGCTGACCCCGCTGACCGCGCTGCGCCTGGCCGAGCTGGCCCTGGTGGCGGGCCTGCCCGAGGACGTCCTCACCGTGCTGCCCGGCCGGGGTGACGTGGTGGGCGAGCGGTTCGTCAGCCACCCGGCCGTACGCAAGATCTGCTTCACCGGCTCCACCGAGGTCGGTACCCGGATCATGGCCGGCTGCGCCGCCCAGGTGAAGCGGCTGACCCTGGAACTGGGCGGCAAGTCGGCGAACCTGGTCTTCGCCGACGCCGACCTGGAACGGGCGGCGGCCAGCGCGCCGTACGCGGTCTTCGACAACGCCGGCCAGGACTGCTGTGCCCGCTCCCGGATCCTGGTGCAGCGCCCGGTGT
>NZ_JBFBAO010000583.1:0-2482 GCF_040682255.1 Micromonospora sp. NPDC051296
TCACCTTCGGCAGCCTCGCCACCCTCCTGTCCGGCGCGGTGACGTGCAGCGCCGGCTGCCCGCTGCCGCCGTTCGAGCGGGCCACCGTGGCGGACCTGGTGCACGGCGGGGCGAGCGTCGCCGCCACGGCGGCGGTGGTCTTCGCCATGATCGCGATCGCCCTCGCCCCGGCCGCGGACCGCCCGCTGCGCCGGGTGGCCACCGTCGCCGCGGCAGTGGCGCTGCCCCTAGCCGGCGTGGTGGGTCTGGCCATGCTGGCCGTCGGCCGGGGTTCGCTGGTGGGGACCCTGGAGCGGCTGCTGCTGGCGGTGGCCGTCCTCTGGGGCCTGGTCACCGCCGTCACCCTGGCGGTCGGGCCCGTCGCCGGCAGGCGATGTCGCTCGAAGTGGTGATTTCACAGCGACATATTCATGTCACTGTGAAATCACCGACGACCGGCACATTGCCCCCGGCGCGCCACACCCGACCGACCCCACGCCTCACGGACCCCGCGCCCGACCGACCCCACGCCTCACGGACCCCGCGCCCGACCGACCCCACGCCCGACGGACTCAACGTCCGACGGACTCAACGTCCGGCCGGCACCGAGGGCCGAGGCCGAGGGCCCTGAGACCCGAGGGCCTCAGCGACTGACCGACGCGGCCCGCCAACCGACGAGGCCGCTCCGGTGAGGCTGCTCCGGTGAGGCTGCTCCGGTGAGGAGCGTCATGGCCGTCGCTCGGGCGCCCGGGAGAGGATGCCGGCATGAGTTCGTTGTTCACGCCGCTGACGCTGCGCGCGGTGACCCTGCCCAACCGGATCGCGCTGGCGCCGATGTGCCAGTACAGCGCTGGCCCCGACGGCCTGCCCACCGACTGGCACCTGGTGCACCTCGGCGCGCGCGCCGTCGGCGGTGCCGCGCTGGTGCTGACCGAGGCGACCGCCGTGCTGCCGGAGGGTCGGATCAGCCCGCAGGACACCGGGCTGTGGTCCGGCCGGCACGTCGACGCCTGGCGCCCGGTGACCCGGTTCCTGGCCGGGCACGGCGCGGTGCCGGCCGTGCAGCTGGCGCACGCCGGCTTCAAGGCGTCGACGTACCGGCCGTGGGATCCGCGCCGGGGCGGGGTGCCCGACGGTGAGGGCGGCTGGACGCCGGTCGGGCCCACCGGCGAGCCGTTCCTGCCGGAGTACCGGGTGCCGAGCGCCCTGGACCCGGCCGGGATCGCCGGTGTCGTCGAGGCCTTCGCCACGGCCGCCGGGCGGGCGGTGGACGCCGGGTTCGCCGTCGTGGAGATCCACGCCGCGCACGGCTACCTGCTGCACGAGTTCCTGTCTCCGCTGACCAACCAGCGCACCGACGGCTGGGGCGGGGACCGGGCCGGGCGGATGCGGCTGACCCTGGAGGTCGCCCGCGCGGTCCGCGCCGCGGTCGGCGAGGACGTGCCGGTGCTGACCCGGATCTCGGCCACCGACTGGGTCGAGGGCGGCTGGACGGTCGCCGACAGCGTGGCGCTGGCCGCCGAGCTGGCCGCCGCCGGGGTGGACCTGGTCGACTGCTCCTCGGGTGGGGCGTCGCCGACCGCCGCCATCCCGCTGGGCCGCGGCTACCAGGTGCCGCTGGCCGCCCAGGTCCGCCGCGAGGCGAAGGTCCCGACCGGCGCGGTCGGCCTGATCGTCGAGCCGGAGCAGGCCGAGGCGATCATCGCCGACGGCGAGGCGGACCTGGTGCTGCTGGGCCGGGAACTGCTGCGCAACCCGTACTGGCCGCACCAGGCCGCGGCCAAGCTGGGTGCCGACGCCAACTGGCCCAACCAGTACCTACGGGCCGGGTGAGCCGGCGGGCCCGCGCCCCGCTCGGCGCAGGCCCGCTCCTCCGGCCCCGGTTCAGCCGGCCAGGTGACCCCAGCGCTGCTCCAGGTCGCGCCACGGTCCCTGGGCCATCACCGTGCCGCCGGAGAGCACCACCACGTGGTCGGCCCGCACCAGCGCGGCCCGTTTGGAGGTGGAGCCGACCACGGTCACCCCGCGCTCGCGTAGTGCCTGCCACAGCGCCAGCTCGGTGGTGACGTCCAGCGCGGAGGAGACGTCGTCGGCGACCAGCAACTCGGTACGCGGCGCCAGCGCCCGGGCCAGCGCCAGGCGCTGCAACTGCCCGCCGGACAGCCGGGTGCCCTTGTGCCCGATGAGCAGCCCGAGCCCGCTGCCGGTGCCGGCCAGGTCGTGTTCCAGCTGGGCGGTCGTCACCGCGTGCCCGGCGTCCACCGGGTGGCCGAGGGTGATGTTGTCGGCGACCGTGCCGGAGAGCACCCGGGGCAGCTGACCCACGTAGCCGACCTGGTTGGGGCGGAGGAACAGCTCCGGCTCGGTGACCGGCTCACCGTTCCAGGTCAGCTGCCCGGTGTGCGGGGCAATGCCGGCCAGTGCCCGCAGCAGCGAGGACTTGCCCGAGCCGACCGGGCCGACGACCAGCACCAGCTGGCCGCGTTCCACGGTCAGGTCGACG
>NZ_JBFBAO010000584.1:0-2475 GCF_040682255.1 Micromonospora sp. NPDC051296
GCAAGCCGTTCTGGGGCGGGCTGCGGATCGGTTGGATCCGGGCCTCCGCGCCACAGGTGCAGCGGTTCGAAAGCCGCACCCCGCCCGCTTCAGTCGGCCAGCCGGGCGGGGAAGCCGCCGGTGGCCACCGGGCCCCACGAGGTGATGGTGACCCGGATCAGCGACTTGCCCTGGTGCACCATCGCCTGCCGGTACTCGTCCCAGTCCGGGTGCTCGCCGGAGATGCTGCGGAAGTACTCCACCAGCGGTTCGAGGGCCTCCGGCAGGTCGAGCACCTCGGCGGTGCCGTCGATCTGCACCCACGGCCCGTTCCAGTCGTCGGAGAGCACGCACGCCGACACCCGCGGGTCGCGGCGGATGTTGGCGACCTTCGCGCGTTCGGGGTAGGTCGAGATCACCAGCCGCCCGGCGGCGTCCACCCCGGCGGCGACCGGCGAGGACTGCGGGCGCCCGCCGGCGCGGGTGGTCATCAGCACCACCCGGTGCCGGGGGCGGAGGAACTCGATGAGGCCGTCCCGGTCGACCCGGGAATTGCGAGCGATCGTGCGTGGCATCGTTCGTTTCTACCAGCCGTCAGGCCAGCCAGCCCGTCAGGCGGGACGGTCGGCGGACGGTTGGCTGGGCACCCGGGGGCGCACCGACGGCCGCCAGGCCCGGCCGTTGGCGTAGATGACCCGGAAGCCGAGGTACGAGGCCAGCGGCGCCCAGTGCGCCGAACCCATGCGCAGCTCGGCGGCATTGTGCCGCTGGCCGTTGGCGAGCACGTCGAGCAGGACGGTCTCGAACGCCGCCGACTCGACCCAGTCCACCTCGCGGGTGAAGCCGCAGATCAGCGCCGCACCGGTGACGTCGAGGAACTCGCGCAGCACCGACTCGGAGGCGCGCAGCACCGAGCAGCTGCCGAAGTAGAGCCGCCGTCCCTCGCAGCGCCCAGCCATCCGCTCGGCCATCTCGGCGAGTTCGACCGAGTGCCAGTCGGTCAGGCACAGCCGGTTCGGCTCGCCGTGCATGGCGAAGAAGCCCAGCCGGTAGTCGGCGTACTGCTTCAGCAGCCAGCGGTCGAGGAAGTAGAACAGCTCGTCCCGGGTGGCCGCGTCCTTGTGGATGAAGCGAACCCGGCCCAGCCGTTCCAGCAGTTCGAGGGTGGGCAGCACGGATCCGCGCTCGTTGAGATCCCGGTGCCACTGACCCTCGACGCAGAAGATGCCACCGCGCGCCACGCCCACCTCCCGGTCGTCGCCCGCGCTGACGTTACCGGCCCGCCTGGGCCCGGGAACATCACCCTCGGTGCGCCCGACTGCGACTTTCCGCGCGGTATTAACGCCTCTGCGGCAACGCAGGGGCGATTGCCCGGTTCGCAAAACGGCAGAATTCCCAGCTGATCCTCAGGTACGGCGAGTCGTGAGAACAATTCTCGTTAATCGCCACTGATCCGCCGCTCAGCTGCGATGGTGGATTTTGCGGGACGACCCGCTCTAAGTCTCGTACTCCATCCCATTCACTCTCATATCGGGAGGACTTCTGTGCGCGTACATAACTTGAAGCGGGCTGTCGTCGCCCTTGCCCTGGCCCTGCCGGGCGCCGCGATCGCCTCGGTGGTCGCCGCGCCGGCAGCCCACGCCGATGCCTGCTACACCTGGAACCGCAACCTCTACCAGGGACGCTCCGGCAGCGATGTGCGTGAGCTGCAACTGCGGGTCGCCGGTTGGGCCGGCAACCGCAACATCGTGGAGCTTGACGGCCGGTACGGCCCGAAGACCGCCGCCGCGGTACGCCGGTTCCAGTCCGCGTACGGCCTGCGGGTCGACGGGATCGCCGGGCCGCAGACCTTCGCGAAGCTGTACGAACTCCAGGACAACGACTGCACGCCCCGGCACTTCAGCTGGAGCGAGATGGACGACGGCTGCGGCCGGGGCGGGTGGACCGGCGGCCCCCTGACAGCCGCCGAGACCCGGCAGAACGCCCTCCATACGATGTGGAAGCTGGAGGCACTTCGGAAGAGCCTCGGCGACCGGCCACTGATCGTCAGCAGCGGTTTCCGCAGCCGCGCCTGCAACAGCCAGGTGGGTGGGGCGACGGACAGTCAGCACCTGTACGGCGGCGCCGCCGATGTCGTCTCGCGCAACAGGTCGCTCTGCCAGATCGCCCGCGAGGCCCGCGACCACGGCTTCACCGGCATCCTCGGCCCCGGCGTCGAGGGCCACAACAACCACGTCCACCTCGACTCCCGGCGGGAGAACAACCGGGACCGCAGCCCGAACACCACCTACCAGGCCGCACCCAACTGCGAGATCGCCGCCAGCAACGGCTGAGGTCGCGACGCCGGCCCGGGCGCGGGCGGGGGCAAGAACCGCGCGCTCCGGGCCGACGTCGTACCGCCGGCGGGCGAGCCGCTCTCACTCGCCCGCACCTGCGTCGCGGCCACGTCCACCGGATTCGTCCGCAAACCCGCGCCGGCGCCGCCCGGCGCGTTGA
>NZ_JBFBAO010000585.1:0-2452 GCF_040682255.1 Micromonospora sp. NPDC051296
ATGTTCGAGCGGTTCACCGACCGAGCGCGACGGGTTGTCGTCCTGGCCCAGGAAGAGGCCCGGATGCTCAACCACAACTACATCGGTACGGAGCACATCCTGTTGGGCCTGATCCATGAGGGTGAGGGTGTGGCGGCGAAGGCCCTGGAGAGCCTGGGTATCTCTCTGGAGGGTGTCCGTCAGCAGGTGGAGGAGATCATCGGTCAGGGTCAGCAGGCGCCGAGTGGGCATATTCCGTTCACGCCGCGGGCCAAGAAGGTGTTGGAGCTGTCGCTGCGTGAGGCTTTGCAGCTGGGGCACAACTACATCGGCACGGAGCACATCCTGTTGGGTTTGATCCGTGAGGGTGAGGGTGTGGCGGCGCAGGTGCTGGTGAAGCTCGGCGCCGATTTGAACCGGGTCCGTCAGCAGGTGATCCAGTTGCTGTCGGGCTATCAGGGCAAGGAGCCGGCCGCGGCGGGTACCGCGCCGGGTGAGGCCGCGCCGTCGACGAGTCTGGTGTTGGACCAGTTCGGCCGGAACCTGACGCAGGCGGCCCGGGAGGGCAAGCTGGATCCGGTGATCGGGCGGGAGAAGGAGATCGAGCGGGTGATGCAGGTGCTCTCCCGCCGGACGAAGAACAACCCGGTCCTGATCGGTGAGCCGGGTGTGGGTAAGACCGCGGTGGTGGAGGGCCTGTCCCAGAAGATCATCAAGGGTGAGGTGCCGGAGACGCTGAAGGACAAGCAGCTCTACACGCTTGACCTGGGTGCCCTGGTGGCCGGTTCGCGTTACCGGGGTGATTTCGAGGAGCGTCTGAAGAAGGTGCTCAAGGAGATCCGCACCCGCGGCGACATCATCTTGTTCATCGATGAGATCCACACTTTGGTGGGTGCGGGCGCGGCTGAGGGCGCGATCGACGCGGCGAGCATCCTTAAGCCGATGCTGGCGCGTGGTGAGTTGCAGACCATCGGCGCGACGACGCTGGATGAGTACCGTAAGCATCTGGAGAAGGACGCGGCGTTGGAGCGTCGGTTCCAGCCGATTCAGGTGGGTGAGCCGTCGCTGGCGCACACCATCGAGATTTTGAAGGGGCTGCGGGACCGGTACGAGGCGCACCACCGGGTGTCGATCACCGATGCGGCGTTGGTGGCGGCGGCGACGTTGGCCGACCGGTACATCTCGGATCGGTTCCTGCCGGACAAGGCGATCGACCTGATCGACGAGGCGGGTGCGCGGATGCGGATCCGTCGGATGACGGCGCCGCCGGACCTGCGGGACTTCGACGAGCGGATCGCTCAGGTGCGTCGGGACAAGGAGTCCGCGATCGACGCGCAGGACTTCGAGCGGGCCGCGCAGTTGCGGGACAAGGAGAAGCAGCTGCTGGGTCAGAAGGCGCAGCGGGAGAAGGAGTGGAAGGCCGGCGACCTGGATGTCGTCTCCGAGGTCGACGACGAGCAGATCGCTGAGGTGCTCGGTAACTGGACGGGTATCCCGGTCTACAAGTTGACCGAGGAGGAGACGTCGCGGCTGCTGCGCATGGAGGACGAGCTGCACAAGCGCGTCATCGGGCAGGAAGACGCGGTCAAGGCGGTGTCGAAGGCCATCCGCCGCACCCGCGCTGGTTTGAAGGACCCGAAGCGTCCGTCCGGTTCGTTCATCTTCGCCGGTCCGTCGGGTGTGGGTAAGACCGAGCTGTCGAAGGCCCTCGCGGAGTTCCTGTTCGGGTCCGAGGACGCTCTCATCCAGTTGGACATGTCGGAGTTCCACGACCGGTACACGGTGTCGCGGCTCGTCGGCGCGCCGCCCGGGTATGTGGGGTATGACGAGGGTGGGCAGCTGACGGAGAAGGTGCGGCGTCGCCCGTTCTCGGTGGTGTTGTTCGATGAGATCGAGAAGGCCCACCCGGATGTGTTCAACACGTTGCTGCAGATCCTGGAGGACGGTCGGCTCACCGACGGTCAGGGTCGGATCGTGGACTTCAAGAACACGGTCATCATCCTGACCACGAACCTGGGTACCCGGGACGTGGCGAAGGCCGTGTCGTTGGGTTTCCAGGCGTCGGATGACTCGGAGTCGAACTACGACCGGATGAAGCAGAAGGTCAACGACGAGCTGAAGCAGCATTTCCGGCCGGAGTTCCTGAACCGTATCGATGACACCATCGTGTTCCACCAGCTGCGTCAGCAGGAGATCCTGTCGATCGTCGACATCATGATCGCCCGGATCGAGACGCAGCTGCGGAACAAGGACATGGGTCTGGAACTGACCGACAACGCGAAGAAGTACCTGGCGACCAAGGGCTTCGACCCGGTGCTGGGCGCGCGGCCGCTGCGCCGCACGATCCAACGGGACATCGAGGACAACCTGTCCGAACGGATCCTGTTCAACGAACTGACCCCAGGCCAGATCGTCGTGATCGACTGCGAAGGCGACCCCAACAACATCGACAAGTCCAAGCTCGTCTTCCGCG
>NZ_JBFBAO010000586.1:0-2441 GCF_040682255.1 Micromonospora sp. NPDC051296
GTAGGACTTGCCGGCCTCGACCGGCAGCGCGACCCGGGCCGTAACGTTGACCGGAACGTCGAGGTCGACGCGGAGGCCGGCGCCGACCCGCCGCCAGTCGACGGTCACCGCACCCCGCTGGGTGTGCACGGTGCCGGCGGCGTGGGTGAGACCGGTGGCCGGAGGCGCGATCTCCACGACCGCGCCACCCGGGCTCGCCGTACCGACGCCGAGCAGCGTCTCCTGCACGTCCACCAGGGCCTGCGCGCCCCAGCCGTGCGACTGGCTGAAGTTGGTGCCGGGGTCGAGCGTCCACGCCTCCCAGGTGAAGGTGCCGCCCTGCGCGAGGATGTTGGCCCAGCCCAGGTCGTCCGGGTTGGTCAGCAGGTCCAGTACGGCGTCCGGCCGGCCGGCGTCGCCGAGCGCCCGCAGCAGCCAGTGCGCGGTCATCGGGCCCTGCTTCATGCCCATCGACGCGAGGTGCTCGGCCAGCGCCGGGTGGTCGGCCGCCGGCGCCACGCCGTACGCGATCGCGTACGAGGTGGAGTGCTGGCCCGCGTGGCCGCTCTGCGCTCCGGTGGCCGACAGCCCGTCGACGTACGCGCCGTCGGCCCGCCGCAGTTTCGCGTTCATCGCGTCGACCAGGTCCTGTGCCCGGCCGCCGTACGTGGCGACCTCGTCGGCCGGCCGGTCGAGGACCTCGGCGATCCGGGCGGTGGTGCGCAGCACGTCGACGCCCTGGGCGTTGATGGTGGTCCGGGCGGCCGCGGTCATGTCGTAGCCGAACCGGCCGGGCTCGGGCCAGTCGACGATGCCGTACTGGTAGGCGCCACTGCCGCCGGACAGCCTGGTCACCAGGCCTTCCGTCGGGCCGGTGGCGGGGATGTGCCGCAGCACGTAGTCGGCGGTGTCACGGATGGCCGGGTACGCCTCGGCGAGCAGGTCCGCGTCTCCGGTCTCCTGGTAGTAGCGCCACACCCAGTCCACGAACATCAGCGAGTAGTCGGGGATGTCGCGCTTGCCGTCGCCGTTCGGGTAGACCGCGTTGTACCGGCCGAGGTCGTTGCCGGTGGCCCAGTACCGTTTCGCCGACCGGAGGAACTCGCGGATCGCCTGCTGCGTGGCGTCGCGCTCGCCGAAGGCGGCCATCGTGGCGTACGAGATGTTGACGGCGTCGCCGAGGAACTGGCCCTTCTCCCGGGTCGGAGTGTCGACGAAGGCCTCCTGCACCGAGTAGATCGCGGACCGCTTCATCAGCTGCCACACCGCGTCGAGGGTGGGGTTCGAGCTGGCGAAGCTGGCCTCGCGGCCGGCCGGCACGTCGGTGTGGACCACGACCGCGGTGATGTCGTCGAGCGCGATCTCCTCCCCCGCGTCGGGGATCTCCAGGTAGCGGAAGCCGAGGTGGGTGAAGGCCCGGAACTCCTGCTCGCCGTCCTTCTGGGTGTACGGGAAAGTCATGTTGGTGCCCTGCGACAGCAGGGTGGAGGTGGCGACGCGTCCGGTGCCGGTGAGGTTGAAGCCGCCCCGGATGGTGAGGGTGCGGCCGGCCACGCCCGCGTCGAAGCGGACGGTCGGGCGCGCGGGGATGACGACGCCGAAGTCCGCGACCACGGTGCCGTCGTCGGCCGTGCTCAGCGCGACCGGTCGCACGGTGCTCTCGGTCAGCCGGGTCTCCTGGCCGATCAGGTGGGTGTAGGGAGCGACCGGATGCGCCCCGATCACCTGCGCGGCGGCCCACGGGGCGGCGGTGTCGTCGTGGCCGGGCGCGGTCCAGCCGACCACCTCGGCACGCGCGTCCTGCCGCTCGATGCGGTCGCCCTCGCCGTTGCGCGTTCCGGAGCCGGCCGGGAACAGGGTGTCCCGGGTGACCCGCCACGAGCCGTCGGTGACGAACACCTCGCGGGAGCCGTCGGCGTGCTCGACGACGAGCTTCATCAGCAGTCCGCGGTTACCGGCGGGGCGGCCCTGGCCGCTGCCGTACCAGTGGTAGCGCACGCCGAGTGCGAGCGGCTGGCCCGCCGGCACCAGGTCGGTGACGTCGGCCACCTGGTAGTAGTCCTCGCCGGGGTAGCCGAAGGAGGTGCCGCGATCGGCCCGCCGACCGTTGAGGTACAGCTCGTAGGTGTGGTCGGCGGCGGTGTAGGCGCGGGCCCGGACGACCGGGCTGTCGCCGACGCGTACCTCGGTGCGGGCCAGCGTGTAGTCGTCGGCCTCGTTGGTGGTGCGGCGGATCCAGTTCGCACCTTCCCACTCGGTGTCGGCGATGCCGGTCTCGAACCGGCCGGTCGCCGTCGGCGACTGCTGGCCGGTGCGGTCCCAGGTGCGCACCGACCACTCGTACGCGGCGCCGGAGCGCAGCGCCGGCCCCACGGCGATCCAGCCTCAGCAGCGGCCGCTGATGACGAGGGCGGGGCTGTGGCGCTCCAGCCATGCGGTGCGGCCGCGCAACCTGGGGAACT
>NZ_JBFBAO010000587.1:0-2437 GCF_040682255.1 Micromonospora sp. NPDC051296
TCAGACAGGGGTTATAGAAGCGGCAGGTTCGGCTGTCGTTGTTCCGTCGACGCCGATCCAGATCGCCGGCCGGCGATGAGCACGGGTGGTGCCGGCTTCGCGGTGTTCATCATGCTGGCCGGCATCGGCGTCGTTGGGTTCACCTACTACTCGACCAACGTGGTGCTGCCGAAGGAGATCCCGCTGCCGCTCTCCACCACCGTCTACGCCAAGGACGGCAAGACCCTGGTGGCCAAGCTGGGCAACGAGAACCGCACCTTCGTCACCATCGACAGCATCCCGCCGCACGTGCGAGACGCGGTCGCCGCCGCCGAGGACCGCAACTTCTACCGGCACTCGGGCGTGGACTACAAGGGCATCGCCCGGGCCGCCTGGAACAACCTCTCCGGCGGTGACAAGCAGGGTGCCTCGACCATCACCCAGCAGTACGCCCGCAACGCCTACGAGAACCTCCAGGACGACAGCTACGGCCGGAAGGTCAAGGAGGCGATCCTCGCCTCGAAGCTGAACGACAAGTTCACCAAAGAGCAGATCATGGAGAACTACCTCAAC
This sequence comes from Micromonospora sp. NPDC051296, assembly GCF_040682255.1. Lineage (NCBI taxonomy): Bacteria > Bacillati > Actinomycetota > Actinomycetes > Micromonosporales > Micromonosporaceae > Micromonospora > Micromonospora sp. NPDC051296. The sequence continues at coordinate 553 of NZ_JBFBAO010000587.1, forward strand.
GTGATCTACTTCGGTCGGGGCGCGTACGGCATCGAGGCGGCGGCACAGACGTACTTCAACACCAGCGCCAAGAAGCTCACCCCCGCGCAGGGCGCGGTGCTCGCCGCAGTGATCAAGCAGCCGGACGCCAGCCCCACCCACAAGGGGTACGACCCGGAGAAAAACGAGGCCGAGGCGAAGTCCCGCTGGGAGTACGTCATCAACGGCATGGTCGCGGAGGGCTGGCTGGGCGTGCCGGGCAAGCCGGAGCGCCCGACCGAGTACCCGAAGGTCCAGAAGACCAAGCAGGACAACGGCTTCGGCGTGGCCTCCCCGCGCGGCAACGTGATCAACTACGTCCGCAAGGAGATGGAGGAGTGGGGCCTCTGCTCCAACTCCGGCGCGCCGGACAAGCCCAGCTGCGTCACCGAACTGCGCGAGGGCGGCTACCGGATCACCACCACCATCGACCCCAAAATGCAGAAGGCGCTGGAGGAAGTGGCCCAGGTCGGTCGCAAGGGCGCGTTCCTCGCGGACCAGCCGAAGAACCTGATGCCGGCGGTGGTGTCCGTCGAGCCGAAGACCGGCCGTGTGCTGGCCTACTATGGCGGTAACAGCGGCGCGGACTTTGACTACGCCGGCCTCAACACCGACCAGAACGGCGCCGTCGTCGGTGGTCATCCGCCGGGCTCGTCGTTCAAGGTCTACACCTTGGCCGCGGCCATCGACGCCGACATCTCGGTCAAGTCGCGCTGGGACGCCACCCCGTTCAAGCCCGAGGGCTTCGCGAAGGAGATCGTCAACGCCGGCCGGGACGTCCGGAGGAACTGCAACAAGTCCTGCACGTTGCAGGAGTCGACGGTGCTCTCGTACAACGTGCCGTTTTTCCACATCGCCGAGCAGATTGGCACGGACAAGGTGGTCGACATGGCCCGCCGGGCTGGCGTCCGCACCATGTGGACCGTCGAACCGGTGCAGGCGTACGACCTGACCAAGAACAAGCCCGAGGAGCTTGCGCCGAGCAAGTTCGACCGGGTGATCGGCTACGGCCAGTACCCGATCACTGTGCTCGACCACGCCAACGGCCTGGCCACGCTCGCCAACAGCGGCAAGTACAACAAGGCACACTTCGTCCTTAAGGTGGAGCGGCAGAACAAGGCCACCGGCAAGTGGGACAAGGTCCCGGGCACCGGCGAGAAGCTCGATCCGAAGCAGGTGATCCGCCCGGAGGTTGCCGACGAGGTGACCGCGGTGCTCAAGGAAATCCCGGGCAGGAACAACGCCAACCTGGGCAACCGCCAGGCGGCCGGCAAGACCGGTACCTGGGAGCTCAACGGCACCGACAAGAACCAGGACGCCTGGATGGTCGGCTACGACAAGAACGTCGCCACGGCGGTGTGGATCGGTAGCCGCGACATAAAGAAGCGGGCCATCATCGACCGTGGCGGTAGCAACATCGGTGGTGGCACCCTGCCGGCCCAACTGTGGAAGCGGTACATGGACGAGGCGCTCAAGGGCTACGGCCCGTCCGACCTGCCGAGCGTCACCGGGATCGGCAAGGAGGACGCCGGCAACGGCGAGGAGCCGCCTCCGCCGCCCACGAACGACCAGCAGTGCGAGCCGACGGACTTCTTGTGCATGCTCGGCGGCGGAAACAACGGCGGGGGTCGCGGCAACGGCAGGGGCAACAACGGCGGCGGCAACACCAACCCGATCGAATTCCCGCCCGCCGATCCGGCACCGGACGGCGGTGGTGGCGGTGGCGGGTTGCTGCCACCGAGAACGACAAGCCGGGACTGAGATCCCGTTGACGCCGCGGGCGGCTGTTCGGCGACCTTCGGTGTTCGGGTCGTCACGCCGACGCCGGCCAAGGGACGCGACCTCACCCCCCGGCCGAACATCGCCC
>NZ_JBFBAO010000588.1:0-2436 GCF_040682255.1 Micromonospora sp. NPDC051296
CTGACCACGGCCTCGGCAACGGTGCTGCGGATATAGGAGCGACCAGCGCGTACCCCGCCAGGGGTGACCGCGCCTTCGACTCCTACCCGTTCACCAATCTCGAAAGGCCCTTTCGATCATGAACCGCACCTACCTGCGCCGGACCATCCGGGTCGGCGTCAGCCTCGCCGTCGCCATCGGCCTTGCCGCCTGCGGCTCGGACCACCAGGCCGGAGCCGGCCACGACACGCCCGGCACGCCGTCCGCCAGCGCGATCAGCGGAGAATCCGCCGCCAACAACGCGGCGGACGTGATGTTCGCCCAGATGATGATTCCGCACCACGAGCAGGCCGTGGAGATGGCGGACCTCGCCACCACCCGAGCGTCCGACCCGGAGGTCAAGCAGCTCGCCGTGCAGATCAAGGACGCCCAGGCGCCCGAGATCGCCCAGCTGAAGACCTGGCTGACGCAGTGGGGTGCGCCGATGCCCTCGGCGAGCGGCGGTGGACACGGGACGGGCCACGGCACGCCCGACATGGATCACGAGATGCCGGGCATGATGTCCGACGCCGACATGGCCAAGCTCGCAGCCGCCACCGGCACGGAGTTCGACCGGCAGTTCCTCACCATGATGATCGCCCACCACGAGGGCGCCGTCACCATGTCCGAGGAGGCGACCACTCAGGGCGCGAACCCGGACGCCAAGGCGTTGGCGCAGCGGATCATCACCACGCAGCAGGCTGAGATCGACACCATGAAGAAGATCCTGGCCCGGATCTGACGCTGGGGTGGTGTCCGGCCGTGTCGGCGGCCGGGCACCAACCTCCACCGTTGAACCGTCGGTCAGCCCTTGATGGCGCCGATCAGTACGCCCTTGATGAAGTGCCGCTGGATGAACGGGTAGACGGCGACGATCGGCGCGACGGTGAGGATGACCACCGCCATTTTGATCGACTCGGTGGGCGGCATGGTGACTCCGCTGGTGCCGCCGGAGGTGTGCGGTGCCTGCCCGGCGAGCAGGTAGCTCTGCAGGACCCGCTGGATCGGGTACATGTCGTTGCGGTCGATGAAGAGCAGCGCGTCGAACCAGACATTCCAGTAGCCGACCGCATAGAACAGGCCGACCACGGCGATGACCGCCCGGGACAGCGGGAGGACGATGCGGGCCAGGGTGAGGAATTCGTTGGCGCCGTCCATGCGGGCGCTGTCGAGCAGTTCCTGCGGCACGCCCTGGAAGAAGCCGCGGACGACGACCAGGTTGAAGACGCTGATCGCGGGCGGCAGGACCAGCGCCCAGATGGTGTCCTTCAGACCCAGCCCGGTCACCACGAGGTACTTGGGCACCAGCGGCGGATAGATCAGGAACGGCAGCAGGAAGTACGCGAGCAGCCAGCGGTATCCGAGTGAGCGGGGGCGGGACAGCCCGTACGCGGCGAGCACGGTCACGGTCAGCGCGATGGCGGTGCCGATGACGGTGATCAGGGTGCTGATCCACAGCGCCCGGGTGACCGCACCACCGGCGAAGATGGTCTCGTAGGCGGAGGTGTCGATCCCCTTGGGGATGACCACCAGACCCCCGGCTTCGGCGATCGTCTCGCGCGAGGACAGGCTGGTCACCAGGATCACCCAGAGCGGGAACAGCACGCTGAGCACGAGCAGGCCGAGCAGGACGGCCTTGCCGGCCTGGCCGACCGGGGTGGGCCGCTCCTCCCACACCGGGCGGCGGGTACGCGGTCGGGACGGCTTCCGGGCGATGGTGGCGGTCATCAGCGTGAGTAGATCCCTCGTTCGCCGAGCGTGTGTGCGATTTTGTTGGCGGCCAGGATCAGGCAGAGGCCGACGGCGGCCTTGAACAGGCCGGCCGCGGCGCCGTAGCCGTAGTTCCCGGTGGCGATGGAGAAGTGGTAGACGAAGGTGTCGAGCACCTCGGACGCCTGCCGGCCGACGGCGTCCCGTTGCAGCAGGAACTGCTCGAAGCCGACCGAGAGCGCGTCGCCCAGGCGGAGGATGAGCAGCAGCACGATCACCGGGCGCAGGCCGGGCAGCGTGATGTGCCACAGCCGGCGCCACCGTCCGGCACCGTCGGCCGCCGCCGCCTCGTAGAGGTTCTGGTCGATGGTGGACAGTGCGGCCAGGAAGACGATGGTGCCCCAGCCGACGTCCTTCCAGACGGCCTCCGCGGTCACCAGGATGATGAACGTGTCCGGGTTGGTCATCACGTTCCACGGTTCCATCCCGGCCTCGCGCATGGTCTGCGCCAACAGGCCGGCGCCGCCGAGCATGGCGACGAAGAAGCTGACCACCAGCACCCAGCTGAAGAAGTGCGGCAGGTACACGACGGTCTGGATGAAGCCGCGCAGCCGGCTGGAGAGCAGGTTGTGCAGCATGATCGCCAGCACGATCGGCAGCGGGAAGAAGAAGACTAGCTGGAACGCGGTGATCGCCAGGGTGTTGCGG
>NZ_JBFBAO010000589.1:0-2394 GCF_040682255.1 Micromonospora sp. NPDC051296
TGACGGAGGTCAAGCTGTACGGCCGGGGCGGTGGCCCGCCACCGTCCGGGAACCTGGCCGGCTCGGCGACACCCTCGGCGTCGTACACCTCGCCGTGGGAGTCGGTGGCCGCGCTCAACGACGGCATCGACCCACCATCGTCGAACGACACGGTCAACCCTCGCTGGGGGACCTGGCCGAACCAGGGGCAACAGTGGGCGGAGCTGACCTGGTCGTCGGCGCAGACCCTGCGCGCGGCGGAGGTGTACTTCTTCGACGACAACGGCGGCGTGCGGTTGCCGGCATCCTGGCGGTTGCAGTACTGGACCGGCAGCGCCTACGCCGACGTGCCCGGGGCCAGCGGGTACCCGATCGCGATCAACCAGTACAACCGGGTCACCTTCCCGGCCGTGAGCACGTCCCGGCTGCGGGTGGTGTTGCAGGCCAACGCCGCCTCGGTGGGGCTGTTGGAGATCAAGGCGACCGGCTGACCGTCCGGGCGCCGCTGCGGCGGATGAGCTCGCTGCTCACCCGCCGCCACCCGGTACCGAAGCCACCCGGTACCCGGTCCGGCGACGCCCCTTGCCGCTCGATCCCGCCCGCTTTCGCGATCTTGGACAGTTCCCGTTACGCGCTAACGGGAACTGTCCAAGATCTCACGTCCGCATCCCATGCTCTGGGAACGGTGGTCCCATGGGAGCGAGAACGGTCCTTCACCGCCACCGCCACCGGAAGCTGGGGCCGCCAGGTCTGTGTCGGTACGCCGGAGCAGTGCGCCGGGGACTACGCCGTGAACTACCTGGAGTACGTCAGTGTCACGCACACCTTCCGGACCTCGGTGCCGTGGGGCGAGATCGGGGCGATCGCGTCGGCCTCCCTGCTCGCCGTCCTCCTGGTGATCGCGGCGAGCGTGCTCCTGCAACGGTCCAGTACCAACCCCGCCGAACTGCGCAGCGGCTGATCCCCCCGGGTCTCAGCCGATCGGTACGGTCGACTCGCGGATCACGAGGCGACCGGGAAACTCCTCCGAACTTGGCGCGGTGGCGCTGTCGATGGCCGCGAAGAGCCGTTGGCCGGCCACCGCGCCGAGGCGCTTGAGGTTCATGTCTATGCTGGTCAGGCGCGGGCGGGAGTGCGCGGCGATGGCATCCCAGTTGTCGAAGCCGATCACGGAGGTCGTGCCCGGCACGTCGCGTCCGAGGTCGCGCAGCGTCTCCAGGACGCCGCGGGCGATCTGGTCGCTGCCGCAGAAGATCGCGTCGACCTCGGGGTGCTGCTCGACGACCATGTGCGCCGCGGCGCGCCCCCAGGACTCGTCCCACGACCCGAAGTACGGCCGGTGGCCGATCATCCTCAGCCCGGCGGCGGCGAGTGCCGCCGCCGCGCCATCGGCGCGGTCCCGGGCCGCCTGGAAGCCGGCTTCACCGGTGATGTGGGCGATGTTGCGCCGGCCGCAGGACAGCAGGTGCTCGATGGCGAGCTGGCCGCCGCCCACGTTGTCGACGGTGATCGAGATGTCGTCCGGGTTCGCGGAGGGGGCGTAGACGTACACGACCGGCACCGGGATGTTGCCGGCCAGCGGCGGGCGAGGGTCGGTGCGGGAGCCCACGACGATCAGACCGTCCACCCGCCGGGACAGCAGCGCGCGTACGTGGTGTTTCTCCCGGATCGCGTCACCGCGTGCGTCGCACAGGAAGACCGAGACCTGGCCCGCCCCGAAGGCGTCCTCCACACCCATCAGGATGGGAATCGAGAAGCGCCCCTCCAGGTCGCTGGTCAGCAGGCCGACGGTGCCGGTCCGGCCGCTCAGCAGGCTACGGGCGAGGGCGTTCGGCGCGAAGGACAGCAGCTCCGCGGCCTCCAGCACGCGTACCCTGGTGGCCGCCTTCACCTCGCCGCGCCCGTTGATGGCCTTGGAGGCGGTGGCGACCGACACTCCGGCGAGCTTGGCGACATCGGTGAGGGTGGCCGTGCGGTTGGCGGGGACCTCGGGCCCGGTCGTCATGCGATGCTCCCTCCCAGCGACCCGGCACCTGCTGGTGCACGGCGACAGGCCGCCGCCCGAGCGTCTTTGACGAGCACCCCTAGCGACAGTACGTGCGCAAGCCTTTTCGGCGAAGTTTCGGTGCGGTTTCAGCCCGGTGGCACACCCGTTGGTCCCCTCACTTCCGATGAAGATTACACCGCGCAGCCCCATCACCAGGTGACGGAAATGGGCCCCGGAACCCGGGGCCCGAAACGTCTTCCGAAACTCTGACGATTCCGCCTCTCGAACGAAAGGGGTCGGCGGGGGCCACGCAAGGGCCCCCGCCGAGCCATTACTCGAACAGCGACAGGGTCAGCGTCGAGGTGTACGCACCCGCGGCGACGTCCGCCGGGGTCCGCAGGAACAGGTCGGCGTTGACCGAGTACGCG
>NZ_JBFBAO010000590.1:0-2388 GCF_040682255.1 Micromonospora sp. NPDC051296
GTCGGCCGGGTGGCTGCACCAGTCGGTGGCCCCGACCAGTAGCCCGGGCCGGGTCACCGCCACCGCCTCGGTCAGCGAGGGCACCAGCGACACCACTCGCACCCGTCCACCTCCTCGGCCCGGCCGGCCCGCCGCCGGCCCGGTGCGGTCGGGATGGCCCCACCGGGGGAGCCGGCCGGAATGATCGTCATCCTAGACTCGGTCGGTCGGCGGCAGGATTGGGTGGATACGACGATGACCGGTGGCGACGACTCCTGGCTGGCGACGATTCCGGCCGGCGCGGGGCGGGACCCCGTGCTGGTTCGGGCGGGGCTGCGCGTGCACCCCGGCCTGCGTCTGGGTGACCTGGTCCGGCGCCGCCCACCGGGCCTCACCGGGCACCAGTGGAACACCGCCAGTCGCACGGTCCTCGACCTGGTGGTCTGCGCGGAGGACACCGGCCGGCCAGGGTTCGCCGTCGAGTTCCGGCCGCCGTCGCGCGACGCCTCCGGCCGGCGGGCCGAGCGGATGATGCAGGCGGTCACCGCCGCTGTCGGCCTGCCGGTGCTGCGGATCACCTCGGCCACGTTGCGCGCCGCCGAGCACGGCCCGCAGATCGTCGGGTACGTGATCGACGCCCGCCGGTACTCCGACGGCGCCGCCGCCGGATCGGAGGTGCCGGACGTCGGCTTCCGCGACATCGTGGGCCGGCTGCCCGACGGGCGGACCGGTGCGGTGAACGACCTCGGGGCGCTCGCCCGGGCCGAGGCCGTCGAGGCGTACGTGGCGCGGCGGCTGGCGGACCCGATCCTGCGTGGGCTGCACGTGCAGTGGACGGACGGGCCGGCCGAGGGTTGGAGCTGGGTCGAGGTACGCCCCGGCGAGTGCCTGGTGGAGCGGGTGTCGCTGCACCCGTACCGGATCTCCTGCGGGGTCGACCCGGCCCGGCTCGCCGAGGACCTGGCCGCGCTCGCGGTCGGCGACCGGCTGCGGACCCCGGAGGCTGCCGCGCCGGCGTTGCGGCGTCGCGAGGATCTGCTCGACGACATCCGGCGGCTGCGGGACCGCCGCGGCGAACTCGTGGACGGATTCGCCTACGACCATCTCTGCGAGGCCTGACCGGCGTGGCCGTGCCTGACCGGTGAGAGCGTTCGGCGCTCGGCCGGTCACCACCGGTGGTGTTTCGGCGTCGTTCTGTTCCGTATCACCGGCGGTCGAGACCGTCGGAAAAAAAGTCATCTCCCTTTGAACCACCGCCGAGGCGGGTCCGTACCTCACCGGGAATGGACAGGATCTCGCCAACCCGCACCGGCAGGCGCGGGAGACGGTGCGGAAAGGGCATCGTCGTTCGTCGACGTGCCATCGGCGTGTTCGAACGGTCCCCGTCGAACGTGCCACCACGATTCCGTTCGGTCCGTCGAGTCACGAATCAGGTACCGGATCGAGAAGGAGAGCAATTCGATGCGCAGGTCAACCCGGTCGCGCCGGCCATCCGGTAACGCGCGGACCAAGCGACTTCTGGCCGTTGGCGCCACGCTCGCTGTCTTCGGCGGCGTCGTCGCCGTGACCCAGATCTCGTCGGCCGGTGACCGACGGCCGAACAAGCAGCCCAAGCCGGTGGCGGCCGCCTGCGTGGAGCCCAGCCCGGGTGCCACCGCGCCGACCGCCCGTGGCACCACCACCACCCGGACCTGGCAGAACGGCCGCTGGGTGACCAACCACTGGGGCGACGGGCAGCAGACCGTGGAAGAGTGCCAGGAGACCCGCACCGGCACCGGCGGCGCGACCGCCGGCGCACTGGCCGTGGCCTGCCCGGACGTGGTCAGCCGGCTGCCCCAGGTGCCGGACCGGGCCCGCGCCGAGGTGGACCGCAACCTGAACGCGCTGCAGACCCAGATCACCGAGGCCGACCGGCGACTCGCCGCCGAGGGCAACAAGGGCGAGGCGTTCATCCGCAACGCGATCCTCAACCCGCTGGCCAGCAAGCGCCGGGCGACCCTCGACCGGATCACCATCGCCATCGACCGGTTCGGCCCGCGGCCGCGCGGTCTCGCCAATCTCGCCACCTGCCAGGTCCAGCCGGTCGACAACACCAACGGCGGCAACAACGGTGGCGGCGACAACGGTGGCAACAACGGCGGTAACAACGGTGGGGGCAACAACGGCGGCGGCAACAACGGCCTGGAGGTGCTGGCCAACAACTGCAACAACAGCCGGTTGCAGCCGCACGACGGGTTCCAGAACGGCAACCGTTGCATTAGCACCGCCTTCGGCGAGGTCGGCTCCGCGGCCAACAACCCGTCGCTGCTGATCACCGATTTCCCGCAGCAGATCAACCGCAACGAGGGCTTCGCTATCCGGGTCAGCACCCGCAACCTGATCCGGGATCGGTTCCTCCCGGCCGGCCAG
>NZ_JBFBAO010000591.1:0-2362 GCF_040682255.1 Micromonospora sp. NPDC051296
TCGCCGGGATCGGCTCTTCCGAGATGCCGCTGCCGGAGACCACGGTCTTCTGCGCCGCGCCACCGGCCCGGCTCATCACCCGGGAGTTCTTCGGCCCGTCCAGGTCCAGCCCGTCGGCCGCGGCCTCGACCGCGCCGATCGCGTCGAGGTCTGCGGTGCCGGAGGTGTTGGCGGCGAGGTTGGGGACGAGGGTGTCGCCGACGAAGATGACGCTGCCGTCCTTGGCGATGTTCACCGTGGCGGTGGCGCCGAAGATTTCCAGGTTCTCGTGGCGTTGGGCGAGGTTGACGTGGGTGACGCCGTTGTGCCGGCTGGTGAAGCTGGACAGCACGCTGAGGTCGCTGAGGTCGGCGGAGGTCACGCCGTGCTGGGTGGGGTTACCCCGCAGGTAGCGGGTGGCGATCTGCTCGGGCGAGCCCTCGTTCGGGCCGGTCAGGAAGATCGGGTTCGACTTGGCAGGCTCATCCGGCGTAGCCATCGCGGGCTTCGCGGCGAGCGACGTCATGGACGCGACGAGGGTCGTGGACAGCAGCAACGCGGCGTTGCGGCGACCACGAGATCGACGGGGTTGTAGGGGCACCGCTGCTCCTTCGGGGGTTGAAAAGACAGCATGAAGCGCCGATCCACCACCGTCGGAGCGGTCCGCCACGGGTTGTCCGCGACACCCCACCCCTGACGATCACGGTCCGTAATCAAGGCCGTGCAAGGTGAATCGCATCGACGCTACGGTGCACCCCACGGCTGGTCATCCGACTAGTGTTCAAATATTTCGATCACCGGCTCCTACGCCTGTCGGTAGCCAGGTGAATGGGGGCTGAGCTGCGGAAAAACGATTCATGATCTATTGCTGACGGTCCGGATCTCCGCTTAGGGTGGCGGAGCGCGGAAGATCCAACTCGTCTACTTTGGAGCTGAGTCGTGCGTCGATCTATGCCAACAAGTCGGGTCAAGCGTCACCTCGCGGTCGCAGCCGCGGCACTCATGGGTCTCCCGGGTGCGGCGGTGGCACTCACCGGTCCGGCAGCCGCAAACCCCCTCGAGTCTCACTGCGGGAACGAGACCGGTAACAAGTCGATCGAAGGCTTCATCAGCCATGAGGATCTCCGGAAGAGCCTCACGTCGATCGAGCAGTCGAGCAACGGCACGGTCAGCGTCAACGTGGCCGGCTACTCGAACCAGGGCCGCGAGATCTGGACGGCTCGGGTCGGTGAGGGTGACAAGGTCGTCCTGATCCAGAGCCAGATCCACGGCAACGAGATGCACGGCACGGCCGCCCTGCTCGACGCCCTGCGTACGCTCGGCAACAACTCGCAGCGGTCCAGGGAGATCCGCAAGGCGGTCACCATTGTCGCCGTGCCGAAGCTCAACCCGGACGGTGGCGAGCTGGACACCCGGCAGAACGCCCGAACCTGGAACGATGTCGTCGCTGACTTCCCGCAGCTCGCCGGTGCCCGGACCGCCTGGAACTACAACACCCGGACCGGCGGGTTCGACGTGAACCGCGACTTCAACCCCAACCTCGACTACGTCCCGCAGGCGGCTGACTTCCCAGGTAACAGCGCCTCCGTCGGCTGGTACATCACGCCGGAAGCGCAGACCGCCCGCGACGTGTACCGCTCGCTGGAGCAGGAGTTCGGGACCGTCGACGTCTTCGCCGACCTGCACAACCAGGCGGCCTGCTACACCGGCGTGGGGATGGACGACTTCACCACCCTGTCGATCTCCGGGCGCTTCATCACGAACCCCGCTCAGCACGGCAACTGGCCCAAGTTCGACTACGACGCGTCGCGCCGGGTCAACGTCGCCGTGTTCGACGCCCTCCAGTCCGGCAACTCGCCGCACAGCAAGGTGACGCTCTACCCGCAGAACACCAACCTGCCCGGCACCGCGCTGGGTTCGTTCGCCCTCCGGGGAAGCGCGACGATCCTGTTCGAGACGCGTGGCCAGACCCAGTCCTGGGGCCAGAAGCAGCACGGCATGCTGACCAAGCAGGTCGAGACCGGCCTCTTCGGGATCATCGACTCGATCACCGACGGGACGCTGGACAACATCGACGCCGAGCGGTACGAGCTCATCCCCGAGCGGATGAACGTCCCGCGCAGCTGATATCTCCGGTAACCAACGTCGCCCCGGCCGTCAGGCCGGGGCGACGGCTTTTGCCGTCCGGACGGCCAGTTCGATGACCGATCGGAGGCGTCCGGCGGGTTGGGGCGTTGGAGATCGGTCCCGGCACGGTGGTCGTTCCCGCGCCGGCGCGACCGTCCGAGGCCGGGACCGCAGGCGTGCCACAACAGCCCCGACCTTCCGGCTCCGGACAAACCGCAGCTACCAGGGACCAGGAAAGGCACGGGGGGAGCGCTCC
>NZ_JBFBAO010000592.1:0-2354 GCF_040682255.1 Micromonospora sp. NPDC051296
GGTGGAGTCGTCGTCGAGCTTGACCTTGCCATCGTTGTTGAAGACGCCACCGGCGATCTTGTGGTGCTTGTCGCCCAGCTGCGCGCGGGCAGTGTCCCGGTCGGACTCGGCCTGTGTGCGCAGCGCCTCGGCGGCGGCGGTCGCGCGCCGGGCGTCGTCGCGGGCCGCCTCGGCCCGCTCGGCGTGCGCGTCGGCGGCGGCCGCCCGGTCGGCGGCGTCGGCGGCGGCGGCCCGGTCGGCGTCGCGTTCGGCCGTGGCGGCCTGCGCCTGCCGGCGCTCCCGCTCGGCGCGGGCGGCGGCGTCCTCGGCCGCCCGCACCGCCTCGTCCCGTTCGGTCTGCGCCGCCGCGACCTCGCCGGCGGTCTCCGCCCGGACCTGGGCCAGCTGCCGCTGCACCCCGGCCGGGGACAGTTCGGCATGCAACGCCTCGGTCAGCGTCCCCACGATCTGGTCGAGCCGGTCCACGGCCTCCCAGGTGCGGGCCACCTGGCCGGGCAGGCCGGGGGCGTTGCGGTGACGCATCCGGCTGTTGCGGGAGGCCCGCTGGCAGGCGCCGTCGTTGTCCCGGCAGTACCGGAACGGTCGGCCCGCGCCGACGCGCTGCGGCACGTCGCGTCCGCAGTGGGCACAGGGGCGGGTGTCGGCGGCGGGGGCGGGCTGGGCGTCCATCGAACGGGCAGTCTAGTGGGCGCCTCCCGGGCCGCCGTCCTCGGTGAACGTCACCTCGGCCGGGCCGTCGGGCGCGGTGGCCGTGCTGTCGCGGACGGTCAGCCGGGGTTCCAGCAGCGTGACCTCCGGCGTCGGCTCGTCGGCCAGCTTGCGCATCAGCAGCGTCACCGCCTGCCGGCCGATCTCCTCCGCCGGTACCGGCACCGAGGTGAGCCGGGGGCTGGCGTGCTCGGCGAACTGGTCCGGGCAGACGGCCACCATCGACACGTCCTGCGGCACCCGCCGGCCCAGCGCGGCCAGCGCCGCCTGCACCGGCCCGACCGCCGCCTCGTTCTGCACGACCAGCCCGGAGATGTCGGGGCGCCGCGCGAACAGTTCGGCCACCCGGCGGCGGGCGTCGGCGGCGTTCTCCTCGCAGGGCAGGGTCACCGCGTCGACGCCGTGCCGGGCCGCCGCCTCGGCCACGCCGGCCCGGGTGCGGTGGGCGAACCCGGTGCCCCGGTCGTAGACGGCGGCCGGGGCACCGAGCAGGGCGACCCGCCGGTGCCCGAGCCCCGCCAGGTGCTCCACGCAGACCTGACCCGCCCGGTGGAAGTCCAGGTCCACACAGGTCAACCCGCAGCTGTCGGCGGGCAGGCCGATCAGCACGCTGGGCCGGCCCAGTTCCCGCAGCAGCGGAACCCGTGCGTCGTGCAGCTCGACGTCCATCACCAGGACCCCGTCGACCAGGGCGCCGGCGGCGATGCGGCGCAGCCCTTCCGGGCCCTCGTCGGAGGTGAGCAGCAGGACGTCGTGGTCGTGGCGGCGGGCGGCGGTCACCACGGCGGTGGCGAACTGCATCACCACCGGCACCTGGATGCCCGAGCGCAGCGGCAGCACCAGCGCGATCACGTTGGCCCGCCGGCTGGCCAGGGCGCGCGCCCCGGCGTTCGGGTGGTAGCCGAGCATCCGGATGCTGGCCAGCACCCGGATGCGGGTCACCTCGGAGATGGCCCGCTTGCCGCTGAGCACGTACGACACGGTGCTCACCGCGACCCCGGCGTGTCGGGCCACGTCGGCGATGGTGGGTTGGCCCGACGCGACCCGGCCGCGCCCGGTCATCGGGCCCCGCTCGCGCTGTGCAGCCGGGACCGCCGCTCGACCGGCTCACCGCGTACGGCCACGGCGCCGACCAGCCGCACGTCGGTCGCGGACCGCCCGACCAGCACGGTGTGGGTGGCGTCCTCGATGATCCGGGCGCCCCGGTCGGCGTCCCACCAGGCCAGCTCGGCGGTGCGCAGCCGCAGCGTGACGGTCCGGCACTCGCCGGGAGCGAGGGTGACCCGGGCGAAGTCGCGCAGCTGCCGCAGCGGCTGCTTGACCCGGGAGCGCCGCTGTCGGGTGTACAGCTGCACCACCTCCTCGCCGGGGCGGGGGCCGGTGTTGGTGACGTCGACGCTCACCTCGACCACCTCGCCGGCGGTCACCGCCGCCGCGCTCAGCCGCAGCCGAGCGTAGTCGAAGCGGGTGTAGGAGAGACCGTGCCCGAACGGGTACAGCGGGTCGCCCCGGTAGTACAGGTAGGTGGAGTCGGCGCCGATCACGTCGTAGTCGAGCAGGGCACGAACCTCAAGGCCTGGCTCTACCGGATCCTGACCAACACCTACATCAACTCGTACCGGAAGCGGCAGCGGCAGCCGGTGCAG
>NZ_JBFBAO010000593.1:0-2330 GCF_040682255.1 Micromonospora sp. NPDC051296
GCTGCTCCACCTGCTCCCCGAGCACCGACGGCTCGGCCTCGTACGGACCTTCACCCGGCCGCGCGGCGGCGACACCGTACACCCGCTCGGCTCGCGGGTGACGGTCACCGACGACGGCGCCCGCACCGAGGCCGAGGTGGTCGCCGCCGCGACGCCGCTGGAGATGTGGCACCGCAACCTGTCGGCCGTCACGTCCGCCCTGGAGTCCGCCGGCATCGAATACCACTGCCTGCGCAACGACGACTACCTGCGTAGCTCCGTCGCCGTCCTGGTGGAGCAGCGGGACGCGGTGCGTCGACTGGTCCGCTCCGCGCCGGCCCTGGCGGGAGCACACGTACGCACCGTCGAGATGCAACCCGGGCGGAACCAGCCGGGCCTGGCACCGGCCGAGGTGACCCAGGTGTGGTTCCCGGTGACCGACGCCCGGACGGACGTCGTGCTGGGCGCCCAGTTCGCCTGCGAGATCGAGCTGTGGACCCGGGTGGGCGACGTGGTCCGCGCGCCCCGGCACAACGCGGTGATCGACGAGGCGCCGGCCCGGGCGGAACCGGTCCGGGTCGCCGCGGCCCTGCTCAGCCACTTCGTCCCCGAGGCCGACGACCACACCTACGGCACCCGCCGTGACCTCGCCGTCCGCGCCCCGGACCGGGTGGGGTTTCCGGTCGACGCGGTCTACACCTGGGTGGACGGCTCGGATCCGGAGTGGCTGGAGCGGAAGAAGTCCGCGCTGGGTACCCCCGGCGGTCCACTGCACGCCGTGGCCGCGAACACGTCGCGCTACCACAACCGGGACGAGCTGCGGTACTCGATGCGCTCGCTGCACGGCTTCGCGCCCTGGCTCCGGAAGATCTTCCTGGTCACCGACAGCCAGTTGCCCAGCTGGCTGGACCCGAACCATCCGATGATCACCGTCGTCTCGCACGCCGAGCTCTTCGCCGACCTCGGCGGGTTGTCGTCGTTCAACTCGCACGCCATCGAATCCCGGCTGCACCGCATCGAGGGCCTGGCGGAGCACTTCCTCTACCTCAACGACGACGTGTTCCTGGGCCGGCCACTGCTGCCGACGCACTTCTTCCACGCCAACGGGATCGCGAAGTTCTTCCTCTCGCCGGCGCAGTTCGGGCTGGGCGAGGCGAGGCGCAGCGACCTGCCGGTGAACGCCGCCGGGAAGAACAACCGCCGGCACATCCAGCGGCAGTTCGGCGTGACCATTACGCAGAAGATGAAGCACACCCCGTTCGCGCTGCGGCGCAGCATCATGCACCAGATCGAGGCGGTGCTACAGGCGGACGTGACCGCGACGGCCGGGCACCGGTTCCGCAACCACCGCGACCTGTCGATCCCGTCCTCGCTGCACCAGTACTGGGCGTACCTGACCGCTCAGGCCGTCCCCGGCGACATCGAGTACGAGTACGCCGACCTCGGTCACCCCTCGACGCCCGCCCGCCTCGCCGAGTTGCTGGCCCACCGGCATCGCGACGTGTTCTGCCTCAACGACACCGACTCGGACCCCCGTGCGATCGAGGAGCAGGAGCGGATGCTGGCCGACTTCCTGCCGCGCTACCTGCCCTTCCCCGCGCCGTTCGAGCTGCCCGACGACGAGGTGGCGGAGCGCCGGAAGCTGGGGGCCACCGCGCTGTGGCGCAGCTCGCTCCGGCCCGTCCCGGGCGCCCGGCGGGCTGCCCCGGTCGACGCGGCGACCCTGCCGAACAACCTACTCAAGACGGTGGGTGACGTGGAGGGCGCCTGACGAGGCCAGATGGCTGACGTTGGCTCTCACCAGCGCCGCTGCCGGCGGATCAACGCTCCGCCGGCAGCGGCGTCTCTACGCCGTCGACCGGATGGCCCGGTTGCGCGCACTGCCCCGCTCGAACTGGCTTGCCACCGGGAAATAGCTCTCCAGGAAGCCGGCGACGACCCGGATCTGCTCCGTCTCGCCGAGCTCCCCGTGGTGGGTGTCGTTGAGGCAGAACGCGTCGTAACCGCGGGTGACGAGGATCTGGGTCAGTTGCGGGTGCTCTCTCGGATCGCCGGTGTTCACGTAGCTCATTCGGATGCCGCCCTGTACCGAGCGTCCAGTGAGGTACCCGTAGTAGTGGTGTAGCGAGGAGGCGATCGAGACGTCGGTGTGGTCGCGCAGCTGGCTCGCTGCGGTTCGGTTGACCTCGTCGGCGAACGCCTTGTCGAGGTCGTACGCCACACTGCGCCGCATTGCGTACGGTGCGTGCAGAAGCCCATGGGTGAGGGTGGCGCCGAACGCCTGCTGGATGAGGCGCCGGTTGTTCTTCGCCGCGCTGAAGTTGAAGTCGTCCTCCGCGCTCACGCCGACC
>NZ_JBFBAO010000594.1:0-2327 GCF_040682255.1 Micromonospora sp. NPDC051296
GCCACTGCTCGCGAAGACCTCGACCGGACCCGCGTCGAGCGCCTCGATCAACAGGTGCAGGTCGGCCGCCTGCTGCTGCGGCGTGTTGTCCGACCAGCAGCACCGTCGGCGTACGCCAGACGCCCAGCTCGCGGGCGGCGTCCAGGTGCTGCTCGGCGTCCACCTCCACCAGGCGCACCCCGTCGACGGCGGCGCGGACCCGCTCCAGGACCCGACGGGTCGCCCGGCAGGGCGCGCAGACCGCCGAGGAGAACTGCACCAGCGTCGGCGCACCGGCGGTGACGCCGAGGCCGGCGAGCGCGGCGGACGGACCTGGGGCCGGGGAGACGGACCTGATCCGCCCACTACGGCGCCGGTGCCACAGGCCGACGACGGTGGCCGCAAGCAGTATGCCGGCAAGCACCGCCACCCTGGTCAGCTCGGCATCTCGCACCGCTCCAGCCTGCCACAGCGGGTCTGCCGGGCGGCATCGGCCGGGTGGGCGTGATGGGCGGTGCCGCCGGCCATCACCGATCGAATCTATGGGCGTACCACCACGTTGCCGACCTTGTGGCCGGTGTCGACCCGGCGATGGGCGTCGGCGATGTCGTGGAGGTCGTGGATCTGGTCGAGCACGACGGTGATCTCGCCGCGGGCGGCGAGATCGAGCAGGAAGTCGAAGTCGGCGACGCGTTCGGGGGTGGCTCCGGCCACGACGTTGCCGCGCGCCTGGATGGTCTCGCCCAGGCTCGCGACGACGAGCAGCAGCACGCCTGGGGTGCTGAGCAGCCGCCGACCGGAGGCGATCGACAGGTTGCCGACGGCGTCCAACACCACGTCGAATCGTTCGGTGGTGGCGCCCAGGCCGCCGTCGGTGTAGTCGATGACCCGGTCGGCGCCCAGTTTGGTGACCAGTTCGGCGTTCGCCGCGCTGGTCACCGCAGTGACGGTCGCGCCGAAGTGCCGGGCGAGCTGGACGGCGTTCGTGCCGATCGCACCGGACGCGCCGTTGACGAGCACCGAGGTGCCGGGGCCCACGCCCGCCTTGTCGCGCAGGAAGAACAGTGCGGTCGTGCCGCCGAACAGCAGCCCGGCGGCCGCCTCGTGGGTGGCCTCGGCGGGCTTGCGGGCGAGCCGGTCCGCTGGCACCGCGACGTACTCGGCGTGCGCGCCGAGCCTGATGCCGGTCATGCCGCACACCTCGTCGCCGGCAGCGAAGTCACCGACCCGCGCGCCGACGCTCGCCACGACGCCGGAGAAGGAACTGCCCAGGGTTGGCCGGCGGGGTCGGACGATGCCGAACATCAGCCGCGCGGGGACGCCGAACCCGGCCGGGAACCGGGCGCCCCGGATACGCGAGTCGGCCGAGGTCACCGCCGCGGCCCTGACCCGCACCAGCACCTCGCCGGCGCGCGGTCGCGGCCGGGCGACCTCGGCGACGCGGACCACGTCGGGCGCCCCGTAGCTATCCATCACTGCTGCCAGCACGACACTTCTCCTTACACCCGTAAGTTTCGTTGCATGGTAGCCTTACGACCGTAAGTCAGCAAACGGTACCGGAGAATGCTTGTGATGGCGCGTCGTCCAGCCCTCACCCATGACCGCATCATCGACGCGGCGGTACGGGTCGCCGACCGGGGCGGGGTCGCCCAGGTGAGCATGCGCAACGTCGGCAAGGAGCTCGGCGTCGAAGCGATGTCGCTCTACCACCACCTCGCCGGCAAGGACGCGTTGCTCGACGGCCTGGCCAACTGGATCTTCACGCAGATCGAGCTGCCCGAACCGCAGCGGCCGTGGCGGCCGGCGATGGTCGACCGCGCCGAGTCGAGCCGGCGGGTCCTGTCGCAGCATCCCTGGGCGCTGGGCCTGATCGAGTCACGCCGCTCCCCCGGGCCGGCACTCCTACGGCACCACGACACGGTGCTCGCCTGCCTGCGACGCAACGGCTTCTCGATCACCCTGGCGGCCCACGCGTTCTCGGCGATCGACGCCTACGTGTACGGCTTCGTGCTGACCGAGCTAAACCTCCCGTTCGACGCCGACGAGGGAGCCGAAACGTTCGTCGACGAGATCCAACACGCGCTCCCGGCCGACGAGTACCCACACCTGGTGGAGATGATCACCAACCAGGTCGTGGGCCGTGACTACAGCTACGCCAACGAGTTCGGGTTCGGCCTCGACCTCATCCTCGACAGCCTCGAACGCCACCACGCCGGTGGCACGTCCTGAACGCTCGCCGCCCCGGCGTCGACCCGCTCCGGGTACGTGCTCAAGCAGATCCGCGGCACTGACCTGGTCGACGCGGTGCGCCGGGTGGCGGCCGGCCAGTCGCTGCTCGACCCGGCGAT
>NZ_JBFBAO010000595.1:0-2306 GCF_040682255.1 Micromonospora sp. NPDC051296
GCACCGCCGATCCGGTAGCCGGCCCGGGGCACGGTGTGGATGATCTGCGGCGTGCCGAGCTTCTTACGCAGCGTCATCATGGTGACCCGTACGACGTTCGTGAACGGGTCGGCGAACTCGTCCCACGCCTGTTCCAGCAGTTCCTCCGCGCTGACCACCTGGCCACCGGCGCGCAGCAGCACGTGCAGCACGGCGAACTCCTTCGGACTGAGGCCGACCGGGTGGCCGTCCCGGGTCACCGTGTGTCGGGCCACGTCCAGCACCACGCCGTGCTGCTCCAGCACCGGCGGCACGGCCGGTGCGGACCGCCGGCCGAGAGCCTGCACCCGGGCGACCAGTTCGGCGAAGGCGAACGGCTTGGTCAGGTAGTCGTCGGCGCCCAGCCCGAGGCCCTCGACCCGGTCCCGGATGCCGGCGGCGGCGGTGAGCAGCAGCACCCGGGTGCCGACGCCGGAGGCGGCGAGGCTGCGGCACACCTCGTCGCCGGTGTGCCCGGGCATGTCCCGGTCCAGCACGGCCACGTCGTACCGGTTCACCCCGACCCGCTCCAGCGCACCGTCACCGTCGTAGCAGACGTCGACCGCCATCGAGAGGCGGCGCAGCCCCTCGGCGACCGTGTCCGCCAACAACCGCTCGTCGTCCGCCACCAGCACCCGCACGCTTCCGCTCCCCCGTGGTCCGTCCCCGTCCGGCATACGTTCTCAGGCAGGAGTTAAGGGTTCCGTAAGCGCCTGCCGCAGCAATCCTCCACGCCCACACCCTGCGGACAAATGCGGGCAACCAACACCGACGGCCGCCTGCTCTGTCCGGCGTGTCCGCCCCGGCCGTCGTACCCATTTGGCGATCGGGGGTGAGCTGCGTCACGATGGGCGCGAGGAGGTCGCCCGTGGCCGACCCGTGGCTCGCCCTGGAATTCGGCGTCGATCCGGCAGAGCGGATCGCGCAGGTCGGTGCCGCCCACGAGGCGTTCCTCACCGGCGGCACGGAGGCGGCCCGGCGCACCGACCGGCACCTCCGCGACGTGGTGGCCCACTCCTGGCGCCGCTCGGCCGGGCTGCTCGACCCGGAGGCCACCCCGCCGGTCGAGCTGACCGACGACGCCCTGGCCAGCTACCGCGCGGCCCATCCCCTCGCCCGAGTCCTGCCGCTCTTCCGCGACCTGCTCGGCGGCATCGCCACCGACGGCGCCCATTTGATGGCGGTCTGCGACGCGCACGGGCGGCTGCTCTGGGTCGAGGGCCACCCCGGCGTGCTCCGGCACGCCGAGCGGATGAACTTCGTCCCCGGTGCCCGGTGGGACGAGACGCACGCCGGCACCAACGCACCCGGCACCGCCCTGGCGATCGACCACAGCGTGCAGATCTTCGCCACCGAACACTTCGCCCGACCGGTGCAGCGGTGGACCTGCGCCGCCGCGCCGATCCACGACCCGGCCACCGGGCGCCTGCTCGGCGCGATCGACATCACCGGCGGCGACCACCTGGCCACCCCGCAGAGCCTCGCCCTGGTCCGGGCCACCGCCCGGGCAGCCGAGGCACAACTCGCCGCCGACCGGCCGGTCGAGCCGGGCGTCGGGCACATCGCCGCGCTCGGCCGGGACGAGGCGGAACTGCGGGTGGACGGACGCCGCATCCGGCTCGGTCGACGGCACAGCGAGTTGCTCGTACTGCTGCTCGACCATCCCGAGGGGCGCACCGGCGAACAGCTCGGCCTCGACCTCTACGGCGACGACCGGCTGCACCCGGTCACCCTGCGCGCCGAGCTGTCCCGGCTGCGCCGGGTGCTCGGGCCCGAGCTGCTCGATTCCCGCCCGTACCGGCTGCGCGGCACCGTCCGCGCCGACTTCCGTACCGTCACCGAACTGCTGGCGGGCGGCGATCCGGCGGGGGCGCTCGACGCGTACGCCGGGTCGCTGCTGCCCGCCTCCGACGCGCCGGGAGTGACGCGACTGCGCCGGCTGGTCGACGGCCAACTGCGCGCGGCCGTGCTGGCGACCGGGGACCCGGCGCTGCTCGCGGCCTGGACCGCGACGCCCGCCGGGGCCGACGACCTGGCCGCCTGGCAGGTCCTGGCCCGGGCGTTGCCGCCGGGCGCGCCCCGCCGGCCGCTCGCCGTGGCGCGGATCCGTCAGCTCAGCCTCGAGTACGGTCTACCGCTCGCAACGTCGCTGCAACGTATCGGAAACTAGCCTCCCGCCATCACCACCACATCGACGGCGGAGGTGCACCATGACGCGCTACGACGCGCCCACCCACTGGCAGTCCCGCTACGACCACTTCATTGGCGGCGAGTACGTCAAGCCGCAC
>NZ_JBFBAO010000596.1:0-2303 GCF_040682255.1 Micromonospora sp. NPDC051296
GGTCGGCGACCGCGCCTCGCTGTACGTCGAGGACCGCGGCATCGGCATCAGCGGCGAGCAGTTGGCTGATCTCAACGAGCGGCTGGCCACGCCGCCGCAGGTGGACGTCGCCGTCTCCCGGATGATGGGCCTGGTCGTGGTCGCCCGGCTGGCGTCCCGCCACGGGGTCAAGGTTGAGCTGCGTCCGGGCGGTGACCGGGGCACGGTCGCCGACGTCACGCTGCCGCCCGCCGTGCTGGTGCCCCGGGCACTGTCCGGCCGCGGGCAGCAGCCCGCCGCGCTACCGGCCGCCGCAGGCCCCTCGTCCGCGCCGAGTCCGGCGTTCGGTGCGCTGCCGGCGCTCGGCAACGGTTCGCCCGCGCCGACGGCACCCGCACCGCGTCCCGGCGGGTCGGGCAACCAGGTGACCCTGGGTGGCCGACCCTTCGACCCGGCCAGCCGCAACGGCGCCGGCACGCCGGCCACCGTGGCGGGCGCGGGTAACCTGCCCGCCTGGTCGGACCTGACCGGCGCCAGCGGCGTCACCGGCGGCCACAGCTTCAACCCGCGTTCGTCGAACGGCCAGTCGATCGACCCGCTGCCGCAGCGCCGAGCCACCGACGAACCGGCCGACAACGGCCCGCAGTCGGGCATTCCGCGCCAGTTGCCGAGCAGCCCCGAGGCCGGGCCGTACGCGCCGCCCGCGGTGTCGGCACCGCCGGTTCCGCCGGTGTCGTCGCCACCGATCTCGGGCACGCCCTACTCCGCACCGCCGGTCTCGGCCGCGCCGGTCTCCGGTCAGCCGGTGTCCGCCGCCCCGACCTCGGCGGCGCCGGTGTCGGGTGGCCCACTGCCGCATCGGCCCGTCTCGGCGGCACCCAACGCCATGCCCACCATGGGCGCCTCGGCACCGCCGGCCTGGCCGCCGGTCGCCGGGGAGCAGTCTGCCCCGCCCGTGCCCGAGCGGCTCGCCGCCGCGCTGGACATGACCACCGAGCTGCCTCGGGTCCAGCAGCCGGCCGCCCGGCCCGCACCGGCGCATCCCCGGCCCACCACCCCCACGCCGCCGCAGGCCCAGAACCGGCAGCGGTACGCGGATGAGACGATGGAGCTGCCGATCTTCCGGGAGCTGGAGTCGGCGTGGTTCCGCACCCGTCGGCCGGGCCCGGAGGAGTCGGGCGGTGCCCGGCAGCCGGCGACGAACGGCGGTGCCACCCAGCAGTTCTCCGCAGTCGACACTGCGGGTCGACCCGTCCAGCAGACCCCAACCGGGACGACAGGTAACGCACCGATGGCAGAGACTCCGACGGCCGCAGGCGCGTCCTTCGGGAA
This sequence comes from Micromonospora sp. NPDC051296, assembly GCF_040682255.1. NCBI lineage: Bacteria > Bacillati > Actinomycetota > Actinomycetes > Micromonosporales > Micromonosporaceae > Micromonospora > Micromonospora sp. NPDC051296. The sequence goes on from NZ_JBFBAO010000596.1 coordinate 1,312, forward strand.
CGGCGCGGCGGCGAGCGGTGGCCCCCGTCCCGGAGTCGCCGAGAGCAAGCCCTCGTACCGTCCGGCGCCGCAGGACAATGTCTGGCAGACCGCGGCCGACGACGGCTGGCGGGCGGCCTCGGCCGCCAGCCAGGTGCCGGCTACCGGCACCACCCAGACCGGGCTGCCGAAGCGCACGCCGATGGCACAGCTCGTGCCGGGCGCGGTGGAGAAGCCGTCGACCTCGGTGCAGCGACGCAACCCGGAGTCGGTGCGTGGCCTGCTCTCCGCTTACCACCGGGGCGTCCAGCGAGGGCGTAGCCACCCCTCGGACAGCAACCCGACCGGCCCGGAGGGAACTCCGGGCGGGCAGCAATCCTCGCAGTCTGGCTCAGGCCCGATGGCCGGGAGCGGGCAGAAGGAGCATGAAGGATGACTACTACGCAGGATCTCGGTTGGCTGCTGGCCAACTTCGCGGACCGGGTGCCCGGTGTCGCGCACGCGGTCGCCGTCTCGGCGGACGGCCTGCTCCTGGCGTCGTCACGAGACCTTCCGCGGGACCGGGCGGACCAGTTGGCGGCGATCGCCTCCGGTCTGGTCAGCCTGACCCAGGGCGCGGCCCGCTGTTTCGAGGGAGGCGCGGTGCTGCAGACCGTGGTCGAGATGGACAATGGCTTCCTGTTCCTGATGTCGATTTCCGACGGCTCGTCGTTCGCGGTGCTCTCCGCACGCAGCTGCGACGTGGGACAGGTCGGTTACGAAATGGCCCTGCTGGTCGACCGGGTGGGTGACGCCCTGACCCCGCAGCCGCGTACGGCTGTGGGGATGATGGGCTGATCGTCGCGCCGGCCGGTGGGGCAGGCGGGGCAAAGACACTGCAAACGACGGGTAGCACCGGTGCGATCCGGTGCCGGGTACGAAGGAGGTGAGCGGCGACATGGCCGATCGTGACGAGCCGACGGGCGCATTGGTCCGTCCATACGCCGTGACCCGCGGTCGTACCCGTCCCCGCC
>NZ_JBFBAO010000597.1:0-2287 GCF_040682255.1 Micromonospora sp. NPDC051296
ACCGGCCCGATCACCGGGCTGGCCGGCAAGTGCCTGGACGTACGCAGCGGAGCCACCGCCGACGGTACGCAGATCCAGATCTACACCTGCAACGGTAGTACCGCGCAGACCTGGACGGTGACGCCGAACTCGACGGTCCGGGCGTTGGGCAAGTGTCTGGACGTCTCCGGCGGCGGTTCGGCGGACGGCACGAAGATCCAGCTCTGGACCTGCAACGGCAGCGGGGCGCAGAACTGGGCAGCCCAGTCGAACGGCACGCTGCGCAACCCGCAGTCCGGCAAGTGCCTGGACGTCTCCGGCAACAACTCTGCCGACAGCACCCCCGTGCACCTCTGGACCTGCCACACCGGCGCCAACCAGCGCTGGGTACTTCCCTGAGAAAGGAGGGGCCCCCTGTTAACGCCTGGTGCACTATAGGGGGCCCCTCCTAACACCCACTACGTTGGGAGAGCGACATGCGCAGACTCCTCCGACCCGCCTTCGGCCTGGCCACCGCCGTCCTCGCCGTCCTTGCCTGCACCACCCCGGCCACCCCGGCCAGCGCCGCCGACGCCCCGTACGACGTGCTGGTCTTCTCCAAGACGGCCGGCTTCCGGCACGACTCCATCGCGGTCGGCACCCAGGCCATCCGGGACCTGGGCGCGGCGAACAACTTCACCGTCACCGCCACCGAGGACGCCGCCGCCTTCACCACCGGCAACCTCGCCCAGTACGAGGCGGTGGTCTTCCTCAACACCACCGGGGACGTGCTCAACGCCAGCCAGCAGACCGCCTTCGAGTCGTACATCGGCTCCGGCGGCGGCTACGTCGGGGTGCACTCCGCCGCCGACACCGAGTACGACTGGCCCTTCTACGGCAACCTGGTCGGGGCGTACTTCCAATCGCACCCCGCCATCCAGCAGGCCAACGTCCGGGTGGAGAACCGGGCCCACGCGGCCACCGCGCACCTGCCGCAGACCTGGACCCGCACCGACGAGTGGTACGACTACCGGGCCAACGCCCGCCCCGGCGCGCGGGTGCTGGCCAATCTCGACGAGTCGTCGTACTCGGGCGGCGTGATGGGCGCCGACCACCCGATCGCCTGGTGCAAGACCTACAGCGGTGGCCGGTCCTTCTACACCGGCGGCGGGCACACCCAGGCGTCGTACGCCGACTCGGCGTTCCGGGCCCACCTGCTCGGCGGCATCCGGTACGCGGCCGGTCGCACCAAGGCCGACTGTCGCCCGGAGACCGGCTACACCACGCTCTACAACGGCTCGACCACCGGCTGGTCCCAGGCCGGGCCGGGTGGCTTCACCAACTCCGACGCCACCCTCACCTCGTCCGGCGGGATGGGCCTGTACTGGTACAGCGCGAAGCAGTTCACCAACTACTCGCTGAAGCTGGACTGGCGACTCAACGGGGACGACAACTCGGGAGTCTTCATCGGCTTCCCGCCGTCGAGTGACCCGTGGTCGGCGGTGAACAACGGCTACGAGATCCAGATCGACGCGACCGACGCCCCGGACCGCACCACCGGTGCCGTCTACACCTTCAAGTCCGCCGACATCCCCGCCCGGGACGCCGCGCTGAATCCGCCGGGGGAGTGGAACACCTACGAGCTGCTGGTGGAGGGGGAGCGCCTACAGGTCTTCCTCAACGGCTCGAAGATCAACGACTTCACCAACACCGACCCGGTCCGATCGCTCGCCGGCCACATCGGCATCCAGAACCACGGTGCCGGCGACGTGGCGTCGTTCCGCAACATCCGGGTCAAGGAGCTGGGCGGCTCGAACCCGCCGGGCGGCAACACCACGGTCCAGGCCGAGGCGTTCAGCTCGGCCAGCGGGGTCACCGCGTTCGCCAAGGCCGGCGCCAACGGCGGCCAGACGCTGGGCTACATCGACCCGGGGGACTGGGCGGCGTACAACGGCCTCGACCTGACCGGGGTCACCTCGTTCCGGGCCCGGGTGGTCTCCGGCGGGCCGGGTGGCACGATCCAGGTGCGCACCGGCTCGACCACCGGCACCGTGCTCGGCTCGGTGGCGGTCCCGAACACCGGCAGCTGGACCACCTTTGCCGACGTCACGACCAACCTGTCCAATGTCCCGTCCGGCCTGCGGAACGTCTACCTGACCTTCACCGGCTCGGGCTCGGGGCTCTTCGACGTCGACGACTTCACCCTGGTGCGGGGCACCGGCGGCAGCGGCGGCACCGGCCCGATCACCGGGCTGGCCGGCAAGTGCCTGGACGTACGCAGCGGAGCCACCGCCGACGGTACGCAGATCCAGATCTACACCTGCAACGG
>NZ_JBFBAO010000598.1:0-2275 GCF_040682255.1 Micromonospora sp. NPDC051296
ACCGAGCCGGCGTCCTTGAGCAGGAAACCGCGGGCCCCGGCGCGCAGCGCGGCGTAGACGTACTCGTCGAGGTCGAAGGTGGTGATGACGATGACGGCGAGCGGGTCCGCGACGGCCGGCCCGGCGAGTCGCCGGGTGGCCTCGATGCCGTCGATACCCGGCATCCTGATGTCGAACAGGCACACGTCGGGGCGCAGCCGCCGGGCCACGTCGACGGCGCGCTGCCCGTCGGCGGCCTGGGCGACCACCTCGATGCCCGGTTGGGCGTCGAGGATCATCGCCAGCCCGGTCCGGACGATCTCCTGGTCGTCGGCGACGACCACCCGGATCGGCCGCCGGCCGCTCGGGTCGCCGGCTGGGCTGCGGGTCGGGTCGCCGGGTGCCAGCTCGGTCACGCCGCCGCCCCGGCGCGGGGCAGCACGGCGGTGACGACCCAGCCCTGCTCCGGGCCGGGGCCGGCCTCGCAGGTGCCGCCGAGCAGGCCGGCGCGTTCGGTCATACCGACCAGCCCGTACCCGGTCGAGCGGGCCGGCCGGACGGCGGAGGGTTCGCCGTCGTCGGTCACCCGCAGCCGTACCGTCGTGTCGTCCACCACCACCCGGACCTGGATGCGGGTCGCGTGGCGGGCGTGCCGGCGGGCGTTGGTGACCGACTCCTGAGCCAGCCGGTAGATCGCGCTGCCCACCGACGGGGCGAGCGCTCCGGCGTCGCCGACGATCTCCACGTCCACCGCCGGCTCGCCCCCGGATTCGTCGGCGAGCCGGTCCAGGTCCGTCACCTGAGGGGTGGGCGCCAGCGCCGGCGGGTTGTCCTCGCGCAGCACCCGGACGATGCCGCGCATCTCGGTGAGGGCCCGGGACGCCTCCGCCTCGATCACCCGGAGCGCGTCCGTCGCCGCGTCCGGCCGGGTGGCGGCCAGGGCGAGCCCGGCCTGGGCGCGGACCGCCATCGCCGAGACGTGGTGGGCGACGGTGTCGTGCAGGTCGCGGGCCAGGCGCTCCCGTTCGAGCAGCTTGACCCGGTCGAGTTCGCGCTGCCGGGCCCCGGCCCGGTAGCGCAGTGCGGCGCCCAGGGCCATGATCGCGAAGAGGAAGGCGAACCCGGCGACCGTGTCGGCGAGGCCCAGTTGACCGAGCGCGACGGCCAGGCACAGCTTGCCGACGATGATCGCCGCCCCGGTGACGACCTCCCGCCCGGATCCCCAGCGGAACAGCGCGTACGCCAGCAGCGGGACGTACACCAGGACGTTCAGATCCAGGGCGTCCCGGTCGGTCAGCAGTGGCACCAGGGCACAGGTGCCGAAGGCGATGACGACCATCAGCAGCGGCCGGGTCCGCCGCCACAGCAACGTGGGCACCAGCCCGACCGTCACGACCACCGTGACGGCCCGCCAGGGAAGGTCAGCCCGCAGCAACCCTTCGAGCAGCGCGGCCGGCACGAGCACGGCGACGAGCAGCCAGTCCCGCCACACCCGCCGGGGCGCGCCGGGCGGGCGCGGTTCGTCCCACAGGGACCGCAGCAGACCGGGCACGAATCCATCGTAGGAAGGCGTCATCCACCCCGGATCGGCCCAAAGTATGAGGAGCGGTGCGGGCACAGGCGGTGGTGCTCTGGCGGCGTAGGGTTTCGCCATGGCGGAGATCGTCCAGCTGTTGGCCTCGTCCGCGCATCGGTTCGTGGGGCGGCCGGCGGACGGACCGGCGCCCGCCCCGGTCGGGGAGCTGGTCGACGAGATCAAGCTGCGGGCGGGGCTGGGCATCGTGGGCGACCGGTATTTCGGCAAGCCGGCGCACCGCGAGGCGAGCGTGACGGTGATCGCGGGGGAGTGGTTGCCGCCGGGCGCCGGGCTGGCGCAGGTCCGACGCAACATCCTGACTACCGGCATTGCCGTGGACGAGCTGGTCGGGTCGGTGCTGGTGCTGGACTCGGGGCTGGGCCCGGTGCGGCTGCGGGTGAACACCCCGGCGCATCCGTGCGCCTGGATGGACGTCACCGTCGGTCCCGGCGCGTGGCGGGGGTTGCGGGGGCACGGTGGCATCCGCTGTACGCCGCTGACCGACGGCATCCTGCGGGTCGGCCCGGTCGACGTGGTGATCGAGCGCGACCCGGCGCAGCGGGTAGCTCTGACCGCCCGGCTCGGGCGGCGGGCGGCGGGCGGCGGGCGGCGGGGGGCTACCTGGCCCTTCGGCCTGATGTCACACCTGACCCGAGCCCACGACGCCGGCGCCGACCTGGCGATCCCGTCCTCGCTGCACCAGTACTGGGCGTACCTGAC